>NZ_JAOEDV010000001.1:0-151861 GCF_029837545.1 Stenotrophomonas sp. GD04024
CCCTGGAGCCCACCCAGCGCCGCAACGCGGCCCTGGCCTTGGCCCGGTCCCGCTGTAGATCGTCACGGCGGTCCGTGAGTGTCAGCGCCTCCTGTTCCGCGACCAACAGATCGCCAGCCTGGGCGGTGCCGCCGGCGACGCGAGCGGGGAGACTGTCTTGCAGGCGCTGGTTCTCCGCGAGCAGTTCCGTCAGCAGTATCTCCCGTTGCTCCACCGCCTGCGCGGCGATCCACGCCAGGCTGAGTTCCTGGCGGATCTGCAATCGCTGCAAAACCAGCGCCGCGCGTTCTCGATCCACACGCGCCTGCGCGCTGGCGACCTGGGCGTCGCGCTTGGCCCTGTTGGGCACTTCCTGCATGAGCGCCAAGCGCTGCATCGTCATGGATTCGCGCGTCATGCTCCAGCGATCCATGCCGCTGATGGGGTAGTTTTCGATGCCGAGCGAGAGCTTGGGGTCGGGCAGCGAGCCTGCTGCCTTCTGCACGGATTCGGCGACGTTAACCTGCAACTGCTGCGCGCTTATGCGTGGGCTCTGCTGCTCCGCGATAAGGCGTGCCTCAGCAAAATCGAGGGCGTAGGCTACAGGCGAGACAAGCACACTGCCCGCCAACGCGATGCTGATAGCTTTCAGACGATGCACTCGCATCGAGGCCGGCGTTGTGCCTCGGCCGTACGCCGACGGGCGCCCCTCGGGGGCGCCAAAAAAGGGAGTAAACATGGTTGTCCTCGGAATTGGTATTCACGAAATCACGTGGTCTGCCGCATCGGTGCGCGGCGAGCACGGACACATAAATCAATTCCGCAGGACTTGGAACGTGAGGTAGATCGGCGGAAAGCCCGCGCGGGGATTGGGAGGAATGTAGGTAACGTGCCGCCTGAGAACGTGTTCAAAGTCTCGCCCTCTTGATGTGAGAAGCTCGCTGGGTGAGAAAAGGCTACCCCAGCGACATCAAGCGCGAGCAGTTCGAGGTGATCCGGCCATTGCTGGAGAGTGCGCGCAGAAAGACTGCCCCACGCAAAGTGGAGCTGTACGAGGTGTTCTGCGCCGTGCTGTACCTGCTGCGCACGGGCTGTCAGTGGCGGGCACTGCCCAGCGACTTTCCCAAATGGCGCACCGTGCACTCGTACTTTGCCATCTGGAGCGAGCCACGCGAGGGTGGCAGCCTGCTGGAGCAGGCATTAAAAAAATCAGGTTGGCGCGGCCCGCGAGAAACTGGGGCGCAACGCCTGCAGCACGCTCTTGATCGTGGACGCGCAGAGCGTGAAGAACACGGACACGGCGGGCTTGAAGGGCTATGACGCAGGCAAGAAGGTCTCGGGCATCAAGCGCCACATCGCGGTGGACACCCAGGGATTGCCGCATGCGATAGCGGTGACCACGGCCGAGGTGACGGACCGCAAAGGCGCACTGCAGGCGCTACAGCGCTGCAAGCCCCGGTTGAGCCGGCTACAAAGCCTGCTGTGCGATGCAGGCTACATCGGTCGGCCGTTCGCGCAAGGCGTGCAGCAGATTCTGGGAGGGCATGTGACGGTGCAGATCGCCAAGAGAAGCGAGCTTCACACTTTCAAAGTGATGCCCAAGCGCTGGGTCGTGGAACGCAGCTTTGCCTGGCTGGACAAGAACAGGAGGCTGTGGAAGAACTGCGAGCGATGGCTCAACACCAGCCTGCAGTTCGTCCACTTGGCATTCTTGGTGCTCTTGCTCAAAAGACTTTGAACACGCTCTGAGGGCTACCCGGTCGAGAACCAACCCGGGCAGCGAGTTGGCGAGCCACATCACGTGCGCCGCGAGAAACTGAATGTCCAGCCCCTGCCATGAAAGCGCCGACTCCCGATCGCCACTGCAATGAGCGTGGCACAACTGTGGCGCTTCGCTGTCCATGGAATCAGGCATGCCGGTGCAATCCGACATTGGCAACTTGTCAGCCTGCTGCATCGAGATCGTGGCACGCATTTGCGTGGTTTCCACAGATGCCCTCGGGTCTGGCTTGGGACAGACGTACATCGCCATCGCAACCTGCGAGAAAAGCAAGGTTACGACTAGGCCGCTGGTAATCCAGCGGCTCCATCTTGCGAGAAGGCGCCTTAAGCCGATCATGCGGACATACTATTGGAAGTTGTAGGGAGTTGAATTGATCAAGGTCAGTTTCCAGGATGAATTGATGCGTCTGGACGGCGCCTTGGCCCGAACCGGCACCCGCTGCAAATCCACCGGCAAGGGCGGGCACCGCACGTGGTTGTCATGCTTTACGCGCCTCGGCAACTCGCAAGGCTCTAAGCTCAAATCGATCAGCTACAAGATTCGTCTGTCCCGAGAGTCGCTGCAGGTGCGTAATGACCTCGTAGGGGCCATCGGCTATTGGGCGCGTGCAGATTCCGCACTGGCTAGCGGTTTCGATGCGTGATCGCGAGGAAATCCCTACGCCATATCCAGCTGCGACCCAGAGCAATAACATCTCAAAAGAACCGACATGCTGGACATTCGGCCTTTCCGTTGATGACATGGAGGACAGGTACTGGTCCAGCGAAGGAGAATATTCGGCCTTCCATCGAAACACGGAGTGCTCCTTAAGTTCGTCTATTCTGATTGACTGCTGCCGGAGCAGTGGGTATCGCAGCGGCGTGGCAAGAGCTGTCGCCTCGAACCAAATAGAAAGACTCTTCAGCGAAGAATCGCTCACCTGCTTCAGAGAAAGGCCGACGTCGAAGCGCCGTTTGTAGAGGCCCGTAATGAGATCGCTCGCCGTAACCTCATTAAATTCCATAGAAACTTCGGGCTCCTCCGCGCGCTGCAGGGCAAGCAATGCAGCTAGGTACGAAGAGGCCACACCAGGCGCTATGGCGAGCCTGAGCTGTGGGCGTGGGCTGGTGGCGTCGTGCATGAGAGGCCCCAAGAAGCGATAAGACAAGGATGGAAAGTCTTCATGATAGCTAGTTTGAGTTAAACTTAACGTGGTTAAATTGTTTGGACTGTTCGACGCTTCCAAGGATGGAGAAGCGAACTGTCCGACGAGGCCGTCCCCCAGGAACTACCACTTTCGACGCCGAGCCAGCGTTGGCATTCGGAGCGGCCGTTCGTGTCGCCCGCCTGACGCAAGGTGTTGCTCAGGAAGAACTGGCTGCGAAAGCAGGGATCGAGCGATCGCACATGGGCAAAATAGAGCGTGGGGAGCACATGCCCACTCTCGCTCTGATCTTAAGAATCGCCGCCGGACTCAAGCTCAGTGCTGCGGAACTCGTCAGCGCAGCCGAACGCAATCTTCGTGCCGCGGCGCACGATTCAGATAGGCATTGACGCTTTAGTCATCCGGAGGTCCTCGCAGACGTTCGATGAAGCGATCCAGCGAAACCGATGAGTTGCTGCTTTCTGGCCGAAGCAGATAGGTTGTGATTACCGCCGTGTCCTGCGCCAGAGGGCGAATCACCACGTCCGGCCTCTGGCTGATGGGAATCTTGGTCGCCGTCATGAAACCAATCCCATAGCCTGCGCCGACGAGCGTTAGCATCATGTCCAGCGACGACACTTCTTCGACAACGTTGAGTCTGTGTTCCAGAACCTGTAGCAGCCGATTTAGTTCTCGGCAGTAGCCTTCGCAGGCCAGTTTGTCGCACAGAACCAGTGGGTGACCCTGAAGTTCGTTCAGCGGAACTTGCTTGTGCGCAAGAAGCGAGTGCCGCGCTGGCACGGCGATCACAATCGGGTCTCGCCAGATCGGTTCAGCCACGATGCCTTCGCCAACATCCGCCGCGTGTGCAAATCCGATCGTGAAGTCGCCAGACCGTAGGCCCCGTATCTGCTCGGTCAGCGGTACCTCGGAGAGACGTATCTCGACCTCGGGCTCTTCCGCGCGGCAACGAGCTAGGAACGCCGATAGTCGTGGGTCCATCGCACCATCGGAAATTGCAATGCGCAGGCTGCCCCTCAGGCCCGCGGCAATGGCTCTGGCATTTTCACGCGCTTGCTCCAGGACAGTGAAGAGTCGGCGGGTGTCCTGCAAGAATGCCGCCCCCGCCACGGTCAGCCGTGTGCCCCTGCGGTCGCGGTCAAACAGCGTGACCCCAAGCTCATCTTCCAATTCCTTGATCGCGCGAGACAAGGGGGGTTGCTCTATATGCAGCCTCTCGGCCGCCCGCGTGAAATGCAACTCCTCTGCCAAGACGACAAAGCATCGTAGATGACGCAACTCCATAAATCGGGCTCCTCGCAAGTTCTCATTCGCGCCAGATGTCCCGTGGACGAATCACGGTGGACGGGGAGGCTGGATCCATTTCAGGGAAGTTGATGCGCTTGACATCGCAAAAACTGGCACCTTGAGCGCTCGTGGTTGCTCGTGACGCGTCCCAAGCGCGCGCGCCCAATCGGGGCGCGCGTCTCTGTCACACTGTGCAGAAGCTTTGAAAAGCACCGCACACCCGCGGCGTCATCCGCCGTGCTCTTTTTGTAGCAGCGACCCGAGGCGAGCGACTTCATTGCTGGTGATCGCGATGTTGCGCCCATCCTTCGTCGACACCGAAGCTCCGACATTGAGATAGACGGCGCGCCCGAAGCGGCTTTCCTGTGCCATCTTTCCGTCCTTGAAGATGTACAGCGTTCCCCCGTCAGCCAAGGGAACCATTTCCTTGGCTGCTTGGGCTGCTGCATGACCGGCGAAGGCTGGCACGGAGAGAGCGCTCAACAGGGCGGCAATGACAATTTGCGATTTCATGATCGACTCCTTTGTAAAAACGACGACAACTTGCGCCGCGTCGTTAAATGTAGAAGCAGGCGGTCTACAGAGCGCTTACCCGTGCATTACATTCAATTCATGTGCTGTCATCTGCCGCCCATGAAGGACTAGGTTCCAGTGGGAGACAAGATGCCAAGCCATGCAACGCTCGCCAGAACCAAAACGGCCAAGGTCGCCTCCGTGAACAGACTCTGTCTAAGCTTGATGACTGCCTGTGCGCGATTGCCTGCCTTCAAAGCAGCCTCCAGGCTCGGGCTCAACCGATACCGATTGGCAGCAGCCAACGCCAGCATGCCTGCGAAAAGCAAGAGCTTTACCATCAGCAGCCGGCCATACAGCGTCGAGATGAGCGGATCAAACGATGGTCCGGCGATCAACAGGTAATTGAGAATTCCACTCACGACGAGTGCAGCCACGATCGCTGTACCTATGCGAGCAAAGCCATTCGACGTCCGACTGAGGACCGCTACCGGGTCTTGCGCGACATCCTGCTTGTGGGATGCCAGCATCAAGAACGCCACCAATGCGCCCACCCAAGCGCCCGCTGCCCAGAGGTGCGTGATATCCGACGCAAGATGGATGTAGCCGCGAACGCCGTCGTCCATCGCGCCGTGGCCTGCCCACGCAAGGGTCGCCAGCGCCACGCCGGTGGAGAGCGCCATCACTGCAAATCGCAAGGTAGCGTTCAATTTCAACATTGCGACGAGCACACACACCAACAGCGCGAGGATGCGAATGCACCAGGCGATGCCCATGTGCGTGCCCGTAATGAGCATGTCGAAGACGTGCGTTGACAGCTCCGCGTAGCTCTGGGCACCGGACATGGCCTTGGCCATGACCGTCATGCCCCACATCGACAGGGCAATGCCGATGGCAGCGGATGCGCCAATGAGGACGCGATAGCGGCGCGAGATCGTCGAGGATCGCTCGTCGTTGCCCAAAGCATAGAGACCGAACATGGCGACGCCAAACGCCGCCGCCAGGTCCAGATACAGCGCCAGGCGCAGGACGATGGTCAACCAATCCCCGGCCATGGGCTTACTTCACCTTGAAGGTGACGTTACCCGTGATCGGATGCGTGTCCGAGGAGACGGCACGCCATTCGACGCGATAGTCACCGGGCTGGAGCGCCTGTGCCGGCGTGATGACCATGGTCTTGCCGTCGCCGGCAGCCGCGACGCTGGCGTTGATCTTCATCGGGCCATGGCTCGCCATTCCCGGCATGCCAGTCATGACAAGGCTCGCGGCGGAGAACTGCGGCACCAGCGTCTCGGAGAACTTCAGTTCGATGGTGGCTGGCGCAGAAACCTGCGACTTGTCGGCCGGCGTTGAAGACACCAGCGAAGGATGCGCGAATGCGGCGGTGGCGAACAGACCAGCAGCGATCGGCGCGACGAGCTTGGCGATGAAATGTGAACGGGTCATAGAAGTTTCTACCTGGATGTGTGAGGTGTGGTTTAAGAACGAAATGCCGAGATAAGGCTTGCACCTTTGCAACGGCGTGGAACGAAAGAAACGGTTTGCTGGGCGATAGCAGGCTCCTGTAGTTTCAGAAAGAAAATCCGGTCACAGTCGGCTCGCTCTCAGGCGCAAGGCGTTGCCAACGACCGACGCCGAACTCAGGCTCATCGCCAATGCTGCGATCAGCGGCGACAGCAGCCAGCCCGTGAGGGGATAGAGAACCCCGGCGGCGATGGGGATGCCCAGCGCGTTGTAGAGGAAGGCGAACATGAGGTTCTGCTTCATGTTGCGCACGGTACTCACCGAGAGCGTGCGAGCGACAGCGATGCCACGCAGGTCACCCTTGACCAGCGTGACCTGGGCGCTGTTCATCGCCACGTCGGTTCCCGTTCCCATGGCGATGCCCACGTCTGCCTTCGCCAAGGCCGGCGCGTCGTTGATGCCGTCTCCGGCCATGGCGACGATGCGTCCTTCTTTCTGCAGTCGCTCGATCAACATGAGCTTGTCCGCCGGCTTGACCTCACCATGCACCTCGTCGATGCCTAGGCGTGCACCGACGGCTTTGGCGGTGGTCTGCCCGTCCCCGGTGGCCATGATGACCCGCAGGCCCGCAGCCTTCAACGCGGCCAGGGCCTCGGGGGTGCTGCCCTTGACCGGATCGGACACGGCGAGCAAGCCCGCGAGCTGCCCGTCCACCGCCAGGTACATGACGCTGGCCCCTTCGCCGCGCAGAGCTTCGGCCTGGGGTACGAGCGGTTCCACCGATACGCCAGACTGTTCCATCAGCACTGTGTTGCCCAACGCCAGTTGCCGGTGCTCAACCTTTCCGCGCACGCCGATGCCGGTTCCCGATTCAAAGCTCTGAGGCTTCACGAGTTGGAGGCCCTGGGCACGCGCGGCCTGCACGATGGCGTCGGCCAGGGGGTGTTCACTGCCCTGGTCCAGGCTGGCCGCAAGACGCAGCACCTCATCGTTCGTAAAGCCGGGGGCTGCGACGACCTGATCGAAAGCAGGTCGGCCTTCGGTCAGGGTTCCTGTCTTGTCGATGACGAGGGTATCGACCGTGCGAAGATTCTCGATCGCCGCGGCATCGCGGAACAGCACGCCCTGCGTGGCGCCACGGCCCGTTGCGACCATGATCGACATCGGCGTGGCCAGACCCAGCGCGCACGGGCAGGCGATGATCAGGACGGCCACCGCATTGATCAGTCCATAGACCCAGGTGGGCTGTGGCCCGAAGAATCCCCATACAAGGAGCGTCGTTACCGCAATGGCGACGACGGCCATCACGAAGTAGCCGGCAACGACATCGGCCATGCGTTGCATCGGTGCCTTGGAACGCTGCGCCTGGGCGACCATCTGGACGATCTGCGATAGAACGGTGTCCGAGCCGATCCGCTCCGAACGCATGACCAGCGCGCCGCTGGTGTTGAGTGTGGCCCCGATGACCTTGTCGCCCACGCGCTTGCTGACGGGCAGCGGTTCGCCGGTCAGCATGGATTCGTCAATCGAGCTGCTGCCCTCGTGCACGATGCCATCCACCGGCACCTTCTCGCCGGGTCGGATGCGCAGCAGGTCGCCGACGTGCACATGGCTGAGTGGCACGTCTTCCTCGCTGCCGTCCGCATTGATGCGCCGCGCCGTCTTGGGTGCCAGCCCCAGCAGCGACTTGATGGCTGCCGAAGTCTGGGAGCGGGCCTTGAGTTCCAGCACCTGGCCGAGCAGTGTCAGCGAGATGATGACGGCGGCGGCCTCGAAATACACGCCGACCCGTCCCATGGACATGAAGGAAGCTGGAAACACTTCCGGCGCAACGGTTGCCACAACGCTGTAGATGAATGCCGCACCCGTTCCCAGGCCGATCAGTGTCCACATGTTCGGGCTGCGGTTGACCACGGACAGCCAGCCGCGGGAGAAGAAGGGCCAGCCGGCCCACAGCACGATCGGCAACGACAGCACCAACTCGACCCAGCTCTGTGTAGCCATGTCCATCAGGTGCAGCCGCTCGCCCAGCATCGCCAGCGCCAAGACCACGAGCGTCAGCGGCAAGGTCCACCAGAAGCGACGCGAGAAGTCACGCAACTCCGGGTTGTCGTCATCGAGGTCGGGCAGCAGAGGCTCCAGCGTCATCCCGCACTTGGGGCAGGTTCCCGGATGATCCTGGCGGATCTCCGGGTGCATCGGGCAGGTGTAGATGGTTCCGGGCGCGGTTGGCGATGCCGCCGGGGCCGGTGAAACTGCGGTGCTGGCATGGTGATGCGGTGCATGGCCGCTGCCTGTGCCTATGCCCGCGTCACCGCTGGCATATCGCGCCGGATCGGCGTCGAATTTGGCCTTGCATCCGGTGCTGCAAAACAAGTACGTGTTCCCCAAGTGCGTGGAACGGTGCTCCGACGCCGCCGTGACCGCCATGCCACACACCGGATCTCGCGTCGCGGCATCGGGCTGCGTGTGGCTTGAGGACCCGCCCGCGTCGTCACTTCCAGCATGGCTGGCGTGATGGTGGTGCGTATGCGGGCCGGACGTTGTGGCACCCGCCGCCATGCCTGCGTGCTCATGTCCTGAAGACTTGCTGGGTGAATTCATAGTGACAAGTGCCCTCCGCCGTTAACCTTTGGTGTCTGGTGATCGCAGCAGGCCGCAGGCGCGCAAGGAGACAAGCGCGGCGTCGCGTGCTCGCACGGTGCGAGTGCCTCGACTCATTGCTTCTGCTCCTTGGAGGCTGCGGCACCTTCCTTACCCTGACGCGCGGCATGATCGTGTCCGCCGTGGCCGTGACCACGGTGCATGAACAGGTGCATCAGCGGACAAGCCGCCAGCAGCAGGAAGGGGAGATAGCCGGCAACATGTGCCGTATGCTCCTTGAGCAGGAAATACGCGGCGACAGCGGCGATGATGAGGAACGCCACGCCGTAGCGCGATCGCCAGAACCGGGGGCGATCGCTGGGGGTCTGTGTGTGCTGATGCTGCATGGCATATCTCCACGGAGAAGGGTTGATGGATGGTCAGCGATGCGACTGATAGACCGTGCTGCTACCGTTTTTCCCAATCAGCAGCACGTCGTAGGCGTCCTTGCGTCCACCATAGGCCGGACCATCCATGCCGGGCGAACCGACCGGCATGCCGGGCGCCGCGAGGCCGATGGCCTGCGGGGCTTCGCGCAGCAAGCGTTGAATGTCCGAGGCAGGCACATGACCCTCGATGGCATAGCCGCCGATCTGCGCCGTGTGGCAAGAACCGTACTTCTGCGGGATGCCCAGCCGCGTGCGCGCTGCGGTGTTCCCGGTGTCGAGAACCTGCACATCGAAGCCTGCGCCTTGCAGGTGTGAGACCCAGTCCTTGCAGCATCCGCAGCTCGGGTCCTTCCAGACCTTGGCAATCGGTCGGCTCTGCGCCAGGCTCGGTCCTGCGAGTGCCATCACCAACAAGCCAGCGATCAATGCCTGGCGTCTCGGCACTTTGCCCTGGCTTCTGTCGTAGTGCATGTTCATGGATCGCCTCTCATCAGATGATCAAACCCGCTAGGTTCTAGAACCAGAATCGCACGCCAGCCACCCAGCGCGTCTGCTGCGCACGGCCGCCTTCGGCACGCACATAGTCCGCGGTGCGTCCGAAGCTGCCCGCCCGTTCCACGCCGATATAGGGGGCGAACTGGCGACTGAATTCATAGCGCAGGCGCAAGCCAGCAGACGCTTCGGCCAGGCCCTTGCCGATACCGCGTTCCGGGTCGTCCTTGCCATAAAACTGCAACTCGGCGCGAGGCTCCAGAATCAGTCGCTGGGTCAGCAGCAGCTCGTAGCTGCCTTCGACACGCAGCGCCGTACGTCCACCACTTCCCACGTAGCCCGTCGCCTCCAGCTCGAACCAGTAGGGGGCGAGGCCCTGGATGCCGAAAGCCAACCATTGACGGCTCGGGCCTTCCCCGTTATCCACCCGAACGCCGAGCTGGGTGTCCCAGTACGGTGCGACGGCGTGCCCCCAGAGAAGCTCGGTACGCGATTCTTCGAGCTTTCCTTTGGCGATATCGCCTTCGGCCTTCACGACGGCCTTGTTGTAGGTCGTCCCATACCACGCCTGGAGGTCGTAGGCCGTGGAGTCGTCTCCTTTGCGCGTGAAGCGGCGTTCCAGAGTTTCGCCGCGCAACGAAAAGAACCTGTGTTCGTCGGCCAGCATCAGCCGCGGCACACCGGGTACGGCGTAGTCGCCCGATCCCAATGTCAGGCCATTGGAGTAGCCATGCGGATCGCGGGCGTCAGGAGGCGCCGACCCGCCCTGCATCTGCATGTTGCCGTGATCCATGGCCGGGGCCGCGGTCGAGCCGCTCGCCGACGTCGCGTGACCCGCGTGCGGGTCGGCGGCAGGAGCCACGGTCTGAGTGGATGGCGCGGCCGTTTGAGCGTCGGCCTGGCCGTGCGCTGCATGGTCGTTCTGTGCTTGTGCCTGGGCGGCGACGCTTACCAGGGCCAGAAGCGTCGTGGCCAGTGCGCGAGTGGGGAGTGCTTTGGACATTCTTGGTCTTCCTTGTGCGCTGGGTTCAAGACACCACGACTTCGCGGAACATGCCGGCATCCATGTGGAACATCAGGTGGCAGTGCCACGCCCAGCGGCCGAGCGCGTCGGCTGTCACCAGGAAGCTGATGCGTTGTGCCGGCTGCACCGGCAGGGTGTGGCGGCGCGCAAGGAAGCGACCGTCGGGGCTTTCCAGCTCGCTCCACATGCCGTGCAGGTGCATGGGATGGGTCATCATGGTGTCGTTGTGCAGAATGACCCGCAGCCGCTCGCCGTGTTTGAAGTGCACCGGCGTGGACTTTCCGAACTCCAGCCCGTCCAGGGACCATGCGTAGCGTTCCATGTTGCCCGTGAGGTGCAGTTCGACCTCCCGGCCGGGGCCTCTCTTGTCCAGCGGCCCCGACGGGGTATGCAGATCCGCGAGGGTCAACACGCGCCGACCGTTGTTGCGCAGTCCGATGCCGGGGTCATCGAGGTTGGTGCGCGCCATGTCAACGCGCATGTCCGTGCTGGCACCATACTCGGTGCGAGCGTGGCGAGCAGTAGTGCTGGGCACGGCCAGTCCCCCCGCCGCCGCGGCGTGTTGGCTGTGATCCATCGCCATGCCACCGTGGTTCATGGCGCCGTGATTCATGCCTGCCATCGCCCCATGATCCATCCCGGACATCGAACCCGAGCCCATCCCGGTCATCCCGGTCATGCCCGTCATGCCCGTCATCCCGGTCATCTCCATGGCCTGGCCGGACCCGCCATGGTCCATGCCCCCCATCATGCCGCCCATCATGTCGTTCATGGTCAGCCATTCGACCGGATCGAGGGCAGGCACGGGAGCTTGAAGACCTTCACGCACGGCCAGCGTGGCACGCGCGTAGCCTGTCCGGTCCATCGCCTGGGCGAAGATCGTGTAAGCGTCATCCCGTGGCTGGACGATCACGTCGACGGTTTCGCCAGGACCGAATCGGAACTCATCGACGGTCACCGGCTCCACGTCAACACCATCGACGTGCACCACCGTGAGTTTCAGTCCTGGAATGCGTACGTCGTAGAAGGTGTTGCCCGCACCGTTGACCATGCGCAGCCGCACGCGCTCACCCGGTCGGAACAGCGCCGTCCAATTGCCGGCGGGGGTGACGCCGTTGGCCAGATAGGTCAGCGTGGCGGCAGACAGATCTGCGAGATCCGTCGGATTCATCCGCATCTCGTTCCACATCTTGCGCTTGTCGATCGCAGCGGCCGTGCCTTCGCGCGAGGCGTCCCGGAAGAAGTCGAAGACGGTAGGTTGGTTGTAGTTGTAATAGTCGCTTTGGGACTTGAGCTTGGTGAACACCCGCATCGGGTCTTCGTCGGTCCAATCCGAGAACAGCAGCACGTGGTCACGGTCGGCGTGGATGGTCTCGGCGCCAGCGGGGTCGATGATGATCGCCCCGTACATGCCCGTGAGTTCCTGGAAGCCGGAGTGCGAGTGGTACCAGTAGGAGCCGCTCTGCTGAACCTTGAAGCGGTACGTGAAGGTCTCGCCGGGAGCGATGCCATTGAAGCTGATGCCCGGCACGCCATCCATCTGATACGGCAGGATGATCCCGTGCCAGTGAATGGATGTGGCTTCACGCAGCTTGTTGGTTACACGGATTGTGACGGTGTCACCCTCGCGCCAACGCAATGTCGGTGCCGGCAGCGAGCCGTTGATGGTCGTAGCCACGCCTGGCTTGCCCGTGAAGTTCACGGGCGATTCGGCGATCACCAAGTCGAACTCGGTGCCCTTCAGCACAGGGGCGGCACCGCGCGTCGCGGAGCCTTGCTGGGCAAATGCCTTGAACGCCGGCGTGGACAGCCCAGCGAGAACGCCGCCGGCGGCTAACCCTTGGACGAAACGCCGACGAGAAAGGCCCTGTGTGGGCACGATAAAAAAGGGTGAACGAGGCGGCATGGCCTGAAATCCTCCATAGATGACTCGGAAGTCGTTCTAAACGCCACCCCATCCTGAGCGGCACAGTTCGACGCAATGCAGGTCATGCTATGGGTTGGGCACTTTCCATCGAATGACCCCTGAATTACATTCATGTAATGTTCGTGTCATGTTCGTGGAAGCTGGCAACCAGTAAATTGCTGATTGAAAGTGGATGAATGCGTACATCGTGAGCGGCTATTTTTCCGCGCCGTAGCGATTTCATGGGACATGCGATGAAACTGCTGGTCGTTGAAGACGAGAACAAGACGGCGGATTACGTCCGCCAAGGTCTCATGGAGGCGGGATTCGTCGTGGATCTGGCGCGCAACGGATTGGACGGACACCACCTGGCCATGGGCGAGACATACGATCTGGTGGTCTTGGATGTCATGCTGCCGGATGTCGATGGCTGGCGCATCGTGCGTGCCCTTCGAGATGCCGGTAAACAGGTCCCTGTGCTCTTTCTGACGGCGCGTGGCGGTGTAGACGACCGTGTCAAGGGATTGGAACTGGGAGCGGACGACTACCTCGTCAAGCCATTCGCGTTCTCTGAGTTGCTGGCGCGGGTGCGGACGCTGCTGCGACGCGGAAGCGCTCCGAGCCAGCCTGATCGCATCCAGGTTGCCGATTTGGTGCTGGACTTGGCGCGCCGGCGCGCAACGCGCGCTGGCCAACGCATCAATCTCACCAGCAAGGAGTTCGCGTTGCTTGAGCTCCTGGCCCGTCGCCAGGGGGAGGTCCTTCCACGGTCTCTGATCGCGTCGCAGGTATGGGACATGAATTTCGACAGCGACAGCAACGTCATCGATGTAGCCATCCGCCGTCTACGCGCGAAGATAGACGATGCGTTCAATCCGAAGCTCATCCACACCGTGCGTGGAATGGGATACACGCTCGATGCGCCCGATGATGCCCCTGCGCCATAAGCCGCGGCAAAGCCGTCCAGCGTCGCTTGCATTGAGGGTCACGGCCCTCGTTGGTATCGCCACGACCTTGGTGTTTCTTGTGTTCAATTGGGTCATTCTCCGGTCGTTGGAGCACCACTTTGCTCAACAGGATGCCCACGAACTGGAGGCAGTGACAACCGCTTTGGCTCAGCCCTTGCACCAGCTTGCAAGTGACATCGCAAGCGACGAACTGAAGCAACACTTGGCCAACGCAGTCGCAGGACATCATGGGATGACGTACGGCGTCTACGATGGGGCTGGCAATAGCATCTATGCCACGCCCGGTCCTGACCTGTCTAAACTTGCCAGTAGCAAAAAGTTGGTCAACCGCATCACCGCTGACGATTTGATGGTGTGGCAGGAGGATCAGAGGTCATATCGAGGTGTGGTGCTGCAACTGCCTGCTGACGATTCAGCGGCGCCCGGCTACCGCATCGTCGCTGCCATGGACATCGGCTTTCATCTCGACTTCCTGGCGGAGTTCAAGCGCATGCTCTGGTGGGCAACCGGCTTGGTCATGTGCCTGGCGCTCGGTGTGGCTTGGCTGGCGGTGCAGTGGGGCCACCTGCCGATTCGCAAGGTCAATGAAGAGATTCGGGCGATTCGCTCTTCAAAGCTGGATGTGAGGCTGGATCCTCGGGATGTGCCGATCGAACTGGCGGAACTGGTATTCGCCTTCAACGATATGTTGGCGAGAATCGAGGAAGGCTTCACCCGGCTATCACACTTTTCCGCAGACATCGCGCACGAGTTGCGCACGCCCGTCACCAACCTGGTCACGCAGACTCACGTGGCGCTTGGCCAGCCGCGCAGCAACGAGGAATACAGAGAAATCCTCTATTCAAATTTGGAAGAGTTTGATCGGATGGGACGCATGATTGGTGACATGCTGTTTCTTGCCCAAACGGAAAATGATCCCCGCAACTTGCGTCTGTCTACCATTGATCTGTCCGAATTGGTGCGGAGTCTGTTCGACTATTTCGAGGCGCTGGCAGAAGATAGCGGCATTACGCTTGGTGTTAAAGGGGCGATCGGCAGCATAGCGGCGGATCGGGAAATGCTCACCCGGGCGCTGAACAATCTTCTCTCGAATGCAATTCGACACACGCCTCGCGGCAAGAGCATCACGGTCTTGCTTTCGCAGGACGAGCAGTGGACAACGATCAGTGTGGTCAATCCCGGTGAGAGAATTCCTGAGCGCGATCTACCAAAGCTCTTCAACCGCTTCTACCGAGTTGATCCGGCACGGCAACGAAATACGGCGGGCGCCGGTCTTGGCCTTGCCATCGTGAAATCGATTGCGGAGGCACATGGTGGCTCCGTTGCCGTGACCTCCAGTGAGCTTGTCACCAGGTTTGACTTGGTATTGCCCCATCTGCGGCAGTAGTCCGAGGGCGCTGCGGTCCGTCCAGCCAACTGGCGTATCTCTTTGCCTGATTCTGGGATCTACCCGGCCGGCCACGTTGCTACGCGAGCGGGACATTTTTTCTCCGTGACTGCCACGTGCCCAGTCCTAGCGGCAGGCGCCGACATCATGCGCTTGTGTATCCCATCGCTACGTCCACACCGCGCGCGGGGGCCTTTGCTCGGTCGTGATCCGGTCACCGATCGTCGATAGCCTCAGCGGTCAGTGCCGAACGTCTGCCTGCTCGGCGCCTCGATCGCGCGCAGACCTGGCTGTGTGCGCTGAGCCCCTGAGGTGAGTTGGAAGTTGGTCTGCTGGTTCGTTGCGCGGGTATATGTACCCGTAGCTGGGTACAGAGAGTCTTATTGATCAAGATCAAGGTACTGCTATCAGGCGCCGGCTGCATATGAACGCAGCCAACCGCCAAAACTACCTATGCAGGTGTCCACTAAAACTTGACCACTGCACCCCGCCCGAAGGCTTCTCCGACTCGCCCGCTGACGCGGGCCAGGTCAACCCCACAACGACAGGCGAGAACGCCCCGCCATGCCTTGCAGCGCCGGTCTTGAGGCGTGGCGTGGAAGCTCCATAGCGATGCCGGGCGGGTTGTCCCTGAACCGCGTTGAGGACGGCACGCACCTGCACAACCTGCCGCAGCAAGCGCCAGCGTGTTCGCCAGCGTCCCGTCCATCGCGGCGGGGCGCTGGCCGGGCCGATCCGGCGCAGCCGGTTCGGCGGCATCGAGGGGCGCCAAGCATCGCGCGGCGGGGATAGCCCGCAGGGCTTTCCCCTGGAGGCAAGCGAAGCGCGCAGCGCCGCAGGCGCGAAGGCGTGAGCAACTGTCTTGAAAGTCAAGCCTCGCAAGCGCGCAGGCTCCATTCAATTGAAGCGTTTTGCCAATGATTCAATAAATGTTGTATTATCGAATCATGAACGAGACCCAAGCCATTTCCGCCCTCGGCGCCCTGGCCCATACCCAGCGGCTGCGCGTGTTCCGCGCCCTGGTGGTCGCCGGCCCCGAAGGGCTGACACCCAGCGTCCTCGCCGACCAGCTCGACGTGGCCCGCAACTCCCTGTCCTTCCACCTGAAAGAACTGGCCCATGCCGGCCTGGTCACCATCGAGCAGCAGGGCCGCAACCTGATCTACCGCGCCGACTTCACCCAGATGAATGGGCTGCTCGGCTATCTGACCGAGCACTGCTGCCAGGGCGGCGCGTGCGAGGTCACCGAATCCTCCTCTGCCTGTACTTCCTGCTGAAAGGATCACCCCCATGAAGCGCTTTCACGTCCACCTGCACGTCGATGACCTGAACCGCAGCATCGGCTTCTATTCCCAACTGTTCGCCGCGCAGCCCGCGCGCGTCGAAGGCGACTACGCCAAATGGATGCTCGAAGACCCGCCGGTCAACTTCGCCATCTCCACACGTGGCAACAAGCCGGGCATCGACCACCTGGGTATCCAGACCGACGATGCCGAGGAATTGGCGGTGCTGAAGGCCCGCGCCGAGGCGGCCGACATGACGCTGCTGGACGAGGGCACCACGACCTGCTGCTACGCGCGCAGCGAGAAGCACTGGATCACCGATCCGCAGGGCGTGGCCTGGGAGCACTTCCACACGCTGGGCAACATTCCGGTCTTTAACGAAGCGGCGCCTGCAGCGACTTCCGCCGCAGCGTGCTGTACCCCGGTGCGCGGCAAGCCGGTGGGCGTTGCGGTGAAGCCGGCTTCCTCCTGCTGCTGATGTGAGATACCCATGACCACCGACAAGACCTACAACGCCCTGTTCATCTGCACGGGTAACTCGGCCCGCTCCATCCTGGCCGAAGGCATCCTCAATGAATTGGGCCAGGGGCGCTTTCGCGCCTACTCGGCGGGCAGCCACCCCAAGGGCGAAGTCCACCCACTGGCGCTCGCCACGCTGGAGCGGCTGCACATGCCGACCGCCGGCTACCGCAGCAAGAACTGGGACGAGTTCGCGGCGCCCGGTGCGCCGGAGCTGGATTTCATCTTCACGGTCTGCGACAACGCCGCCGGCGAGGTCTGCCCCGTGTGGCCGGGGCGCCCGATGTCGGCGCATTGGGGTGTGCCTGATCCTGCAGCCGTTGAAGGCACCGACGAGCAGAAGCGCAAGGCGTTCACGGATGCGGCGCTGACGCTGCGCCGACGCATCGAATTGTTCCTGTCGCTGCCGATTCAGCGCCTGGATGCCATGTCGCTGCAGCACGAGCTGCGCAGCATTGGTACGAAGTGAGGTTGGCGCGATGAGTGTTGGAACCCAAACGGCCGGCCGCGTGCCGGCCGCCCCCACCATGAGCGTCTTCGAGCGCTACCTGAGCGTGTGGGTGCTGCTGTGCATCGTCGCCGGTATCGCGCTCGGCCAGTTCGCGCCGGGCGTGTTCCAGGCCATCGGCCGCACGGAAGTGGCTCAGGTCAACCTGCCCGTGGGCCTGCTGATCTGGGTGATGATCATTCCCATGCTGCTCAAGGTGGACTTCGGCGCTCTCGGCCAGGTCAAGCAGCACTGGCGCGGCATCGGCGTGACGCTGTTCATCAACTGGGCCGTCAAACCATTCTCGATGGCGTTGCTGGCGTGGATCTTCATCCGCCAGGTCTTCGCGCAGTGGCTCCCCGCCGACCAGCTCGACAGCTATGTCGCGGGCCTGATCTTGCTGGCCGCCGCACCTTGCACAGCCATGGTGTTCGTCTGGAGCCGGCTGACCGGGGGCGATCCTGTGTTCACGCTGTCGCAGGTCGCGCTGAACGACACCATCATGGTGTTCGCCTTCGCGCCCATCGTCGGCCTGCTGCTGGGCCTATCGTCCATCACGGTGCCGTGGGCCACGCTGCTGGTATCGGTCGGCCTGTACATCGTGATTCCCGTCATCCTGGCCCAGTTCTGGCGCCGCGCCCTGCTGAGCAAGGGCCAAGCCGCCTTCGACCGGGCGCTGGAGCGCATCGGGCCGCTGTCCATCGCGGCGCTGCTGCTCACGCTGGTGCTGCTGTTCGCCTTCCAGGGCGAGGCCATCATCCGCCAGCCACTGGTCATCGCCATGCTGGCCGTTCCGATCCTGATCCAGGTGTTCTTCAACTCCGGCCTGGCCTACTGGCTCAACCGCAAGGCGGGCGAGCAGCACAGCATCGCTTGTCCTTCGGCGCTGATCGGCGCCAGCAACTTCTTCGAGCTTGCCGTAGCCGCCGCCATCAGCCTGTTCGGCTTCCAGTCCGGCGCCGCGCTGGCCACCGTGGTCGGCGTGCTGATCGAGGTGCCAGTCATGCTACTGGTCGTTCGGATCGTCAACCAAAGCAAGGGCTGGTATGAGTGCGGCCCGAACCCTGCCCGCGGATAACCAAGACACGACTCATGAGCAACATCACCATTTACCACAACCCCACCTGCGGCACGTCGCGCAACGTGCTGGCTCTGATCCGCAACAGCGGCGAAGAGCCGAACGTTATCGAATACCTGAAGACACCGCCTGACCGCGAAACGCTGCAACGCCTGATCACGGACATGGGCGCGCCAATGCGCGCCGTGCTGCGTGAGAAGGGTACGCCCTATGCGGAATTGGGCCTCGATGACCCGAAGTGGGGTGACGAGCAGTTGATTGGCTTCATGCTCCAGCACCCCATCCTCATCAACCGGCCCATCGTGGTGACCCCGCTGGGCACGCGCCTGTGCCGGCCCTCAGAGGCCGTGCTGGACATCCTGCCGCAGCCGCAGCGCGGCGCGTTCCGCAAGGAAGACGGCGAAGCCGTGGTGGATGCGGAGGGTCGCAGGGTCTGAGACCTCCCGCACAAGCGGCAGGCAATCTGAAGTGAGGCTGGTATTATCGAATTTCGTTATCGATATTCGATATGAAAGAGAAACCTACTCCACGTGCCATGGAGCACCACGACCTGCTGTCGGGGCTGATCCGCCTGCATGTGCTGCACCACGCAGCCGAGCAGGAGATCTACGGGCAATGGATGATCGACGAGCTGGCCCACCACGGCTACCGCCTCTCCCCCGGAACGCTGTACCCGATGCTGCACAAGATGGAGCGCGACGGCTACCTCGTCTCCCGCCAGGAGCGTGAAGGGCGCACCGTGCGCAAGCTCTACACGATCACGCCCAAGGGCAAGGAAGGCTTGGCGCTGGCCAAGGACCGCATCCGGGAGTTCACCGGGGAGGCGATGCACAAATGACAGATTCCACCAACACCTTGCAGCATGAGGCCGCTGCCGCGCGCGGCTCACCCGTCGAAGTCTTCGGCGCCTTCCTCAAGCTGGGGCTGACCTCCTTCGGCGGGCCGATCGCGCATCTGGGCTATTTCCGCTCGGAGTTCGTCGAGCGTCGCCGCTGGCTGGATGACCGCAGCTACTCCGATCTGGTCGCCCTGTGCCAGTTCCTGCCGGGGCCGGCCAGCAGCCAGGTCGGTATGGCGCTGGGGTTGGGCCGCGCGGGCTGGCTGGGGCTGCTGGCGGCCTGGGCCGGATTCACCTTGCCATCGGCGATTGCGCTGATCCTGTTCGCCTTTGGCATCGCCGAGTACCAGGGGCTGGCCCAGTCCGGCTGGGTGCACGGGCTCAAGGTCGTCGCCGTGGCCATCGTGGCGCAAGCGGTCTGGGGGATGGCCAAGTCGTTGTGCCCGGACCGGCCGCGCGCCGCGCTGGCCATTCTGGCGGCGCTGCTGACCATGGTCCTGCCCTCGGCCGCGGGACAGCTTGCCGCCATCGCGGTGGCAGGGCTGCTGGGCTGGTGGACATTGAAGATCGCGCAACCCGGCGGCGGCCACGCCCACAGCTACCCCGTCTCGCGCAAGCTGGGCATCGTGGCGCTGCTGCTGTTTGCCGCACCGCTCGTCGGGCTGCCCCTGTGGGCGGCAGCCACGGACTCGTCCACGATAGCCCTGCTGGAAGGGGTGTACCGCTCCGGTGCACTGGTCTTCGGCGGTGGACACGTTGTGCTGCCGCTGCTGCAGGCCTCGGTGGTGCCCAGCGGCGTCGTGAGCAATGCCGACTTCCTGGCCGGCTACGGTGCGGCGCAGGCCGTGCCGGGGCCGCTGTTCACTTTCTCGGCCTACCTCGGCGCGGTCGCCCACGGACCGCTGCATGGCTGGATCGGCGGGCTGGCACTCCTGGGCACGATCTTCCTCCCCGCTTTTTTCATGCTGGTCGGTGCACTGCCGTTCTGGGAAGGGCTGCGCCACCGCGCGGGCATCCAGACGGCCATGGCCGGCATCAACGCCGGCGTGGTCGGTATTCTGGTGTCCGCCCTCTATGACCCGGTATGGACGAGTGCCATCCACAGCAAGGCGGATTTTGGGCTGGCGCTGCTCTCGTTCGGACTGCTGACGGTGGGGCGCGTGCCGCCGGCGCTCGTGGTGCTGTTAGCCGGGCTGGTGGGCTGGGTCATGGCGATGGGCGTCTGAATCTCATGTGGCACACCCTGACCATCCAGCTCCGACACGAAACCGCCGACGACATTGCCGCCATCGAAGCGGTCACGACCGCCGCCTTCGCTGATGCACCACACACCAGCCACACCGAGCAATTCATCGTGCGCGCCTTGCGTGCCGCCAACGAACTGACGCTTTCCATCGTGGCCGAAGAACATGGGCGCGTCGTCGGTCACGTCGCGCTGTCGCCAGTAACGATCACCCATGAGCACAGGCGAAAGACCGAGGGCTGGTATGGGTTGGGGCCGATCTCCGTCCTGCCGCCAAGGCAGGGGCGAGGCATCGGTTCGCGCCTGATGGAACAGGCGCTGTCTGAACTGCGGGCTATGCAGGCCGCAGGCTGCGTGCTGCTGGGAGATCCAACGTACTACACGCGCTTTGGCTTCCAGGCCCATGCGGGCTTGCAACTGCCGGGCGTGCCGCCCGGCTATTTCATGGCGCTGGCCCTGCATGGGACAGTGCCGGAAGGCATCGCGCACTACAGCGATGCCTTCAACGCCGCCGCCTGAGCCAGCGCGAAGGCGGCGGCGTTTTAATTCGGCTATTGGCCTTGAACACCGGGCGCGGCCACTGTCGCACCCGGATTTCGCGTCCACCGCGCCCAGGGCGGAACGGCCTGGGCGCGGTGCTGATCGCGGTTATTCCTTCGTCTCGATGCGCCACCACACAAAGCGAAGCGCCCCGGTCGAGGCCGGGGCGCTTGCCTTCGGCGCGGGTCAAGCGGCCAGTGCCTCGGCGGGTTCATCCGCCATTGCCTCGGTATCCTCCGGGGCGTCCTGCTCCGGGCCTTCTTCCTGCGCGGCCTCCTGCGGGCCTTCGGCCTTGAAGATGGCGGGCATCCAGCCGGTGCCATCGGCCAGCCGCTCGGCCTCGCTGGCAATGTCGGCCTTCTTGAGCTTCGCCAGCCGGGTGACGAATTCCGGTGCAAACGCGCCCACGGCATCCAGAATCACGGCCTTGGAAACGTGCTTGAAGTAGCCTTCTGCGGTCGGCTTCCACCATGCGGCCATGTCGAGGCCCACGGCCTGCGCCAGTTCTGCGCCGGGCTGGTGCGGCGTGGCACGGGGCGTCACCACGTCCACCGTGGAAGCCACGCACACGGCCAGCAGCCGCACCAGTTCGTCTTGCGACTTCGCCAGCAGCGCGGCGAACAGTTCGGCGCTGTCCTCCGGCAAGGCTTCCCCGGCTACCTGTTGCAGTTCGCGCAGCGCCACAGCGGCGGGCGACTCCGGCCAGTCCGGGGCCATGCCTTCCAGCCGGTCTTGCACTTTCAGGCTCACGCCCAGCGGCAGGTCGTGGCCGTGGTAGCTGTCCTGCAAAACCTTCTGCACCATGCCATGCACCAGCGCGGCCAGCGCGACGTGCGGATGCCGGGCCACTTCGATTTGCAGCGCCGCCGTGCGGTGGGCGCTCAACCGCTGCGCCAGCTGGTCGGACAGGCTCGCGGCCTTGGGCGGGTCGTCGGCGTCCTCGTGCTCCTCGTTGGCGGCTTCGCCTTCGGTGCTGCCGAAGCCGCGCCGCAGCTTTTCCAGCGTGCGCAGCGCCTTGGCCTCGGCTTCGCGCAGCAGGCCGCGATGAATAACAGCCTCGCCGTTGCGGTCGATGGTGACGATGGCACCGGCCACCTCGCGCACTTCGGGGGCGTAGCCTTGCAAGGCATTCTCCGCGTCTTGCAGTTCTCCGACCACCTGATCGCGCCGCTGTTCCAGCTTCTCGGCCTTGGCCTCGTCCTCGGCGTCGCAGGCTTCTTCCAGTTCGGCGTCGATCTTTTCGAGGCGGGTTTCCAGCGAGGCGATGCGGCGGGCCTCGCGGGTGGTCGGCTCGCGGCGGTGGCGCGGGGCGTTCTGGAACGCCTGCCGTTCCTCGTAGGCCAGATGCGGCACGGCCTCCACCCATGCCCAGCCCTCGGCGCGCACGTCCTCGGCCAGCGTTGCCAGCTTGTCGCGCACGAGCGTTTCCAGCACTGCGGTATCGGTGAGGTAGGTTCCGGCATCGCCTTCCGCGAACAGGTCGCGGCGGATGCCGCCGCCTGCCTGCCGGTAGGCGTCCAGCCCGACGAAGCGCACCAGCGCGTGCGCGGCGTCGATTTCGCGCTCGGTCAGGCGCTCGCGCAGCTTGGACGGGCTGCGCTGCCATTCCGGCGCACCATAGAACGTGACTTCCTGCGCGGCGTGGTCGTCGGCGAAGGGACACAGCAAGACCGCCCCCTCACGCCACCCACGCACGCCGGTTTTCGGCAAGCGGAGCGCGCAGGCACGGATCAGCGAGCCGGGCCGGAGGCGCCAGCGATGGAAGCCCGACAGGGGCGAGACTCGCGCAGCGAGGCTCAATGCGCAGCACGACAGCGCGACGGCGGCGCGCCGGGACGCCCGACTGCTTGGGACAGGACTACTCGTTGTCGGTCTTGCGCGGCTCGATGTGCAACTGTCCTTGACGTGCAGCCGGGCGTAGTTGCGAAGGTACAGCGTGTCGTACTGCTTATCGGGCGATGTCAGGTGCACCACCATCAGGAAGGCGGGGGACTGCTTTTGGACGGTGATGCCCTGGCGCACCACATCGCGGGCAGCCGGGCCTGAGCCTGGGCGACGCGGTTTTGTACCCGCACCGTCGCGTCATCGGCGTTGATGCCAGAACGGAAGGTGACCGTGGTCACCAGCACGCCGTCGGAGCCGGCGACAGACTTGATGTACATCATGCCTTCGACGCCGTTGATCTGCTCCTCCAGGGGTGTCGCCACGGTCTCGGCAATCACCTTGGGGTTGGCGCCCGGATACACGGCGCGCACCACGACCTTGGGATATTCGCTGATCGGCAGCGCCGGGATCGCGAGCAGGCCCGAGACGAAGATGACGATCGACAGCACAGCCGCGAAGATCGGCCTGTCCATGAAGAACTTGGAGAGGTGCATGGGCTAATACCTTGAAAGGAGTCCAGGGGGAAGCGCGCCGCGCCGCTCGTTGTGTGATACGTCCGATCGGTGGCGCGCTCCGGCGTGGTGCTTCATTTGGTGGCGGACGCGGGCGCCGCAGCAGCCACCATGGGCACCGCCGTGGCCTGCACAGGCATGCCCGGCAAGAACACCTTCTGCGCGCCGTTGACGATCACGCGGTCGCCCGCCGCCAGCCCCCCTCGCACGATGCGCAGCCAATGGGAACTGCCACCCAGTTTCACATCACGTCGCTGCGCCAGTCCATCCTTGTCTACGATGTAGACGTAGTTACGGTCGTGGTCGGTCAGCACCGCCTTGTCGTCGATCAACACGGCCGAGAATTCGCCGCTGCCGACCAGTCGCACGCGGGTATAGAGGCCCGGCGTGAAAACGCGATCCTTGTTGTCCAGCACCGCGCGCACGGCGATCGTGCCGCTGCCCCGGTCCACCTGGTTGTCGAGGAAGTCCACCGTGCCGGTGTGAGAGAAGTCCGCCTTGTCCGCCAGGGCGATCTGGACCGGCAGCTGGCCGCCTCGCTCGCTGGGGCGCTCTCCCTTGCGCGCCATGCGCGAGTAGCGCAGGAACGCCTTCTCATCGGCCTCAAAGTAGGTATAGACCCTGTCCTGGAACACGATGGTGGTTAGCACACTGGCTGCATCGCTGGCGGCCACCAGGTTGCCTGCGGTAAAGCGGGCACGGCTGGCGCGCCCGTTGATGGGCGAGCGCACTTGGGTCCTCTCCAGGTTCAACTGCGCCGTCTCCACCGCAGCCTGCGCGGCCTGCACCTCAGCCTGCGCGGACTCGTCAGCGGCGCGGCGCTGCTCCCAGGCCTCGGTGGAGACAGCCTGCTGCTCGACCAGCACCTTGGCACGTTGCGCCTCGCTTCTGCTGCGGCCGGCTTCGCTGCGCGCCCGGGTCAATTGCGCCTGGGCCCGGGCCAGTTCCGCGCGGTAGCTTCGGGCATCGATCATGAAGAGCACATCGCCCTTCTTGACCTCGTCTCCTTCGCGATAGGCGACCCGCTCGACGTAGCCAGACACCCGTGGGCGCAGCTCGACGCTCTCGATGGCTTCGATGCGTCCGTTGTATTCGTCCCATTACGTGATGGGCTTGATCTCGACCTGCGCGACGCTGACTTGCGGCGGCGGTGGATGGCCTCCGGCGCCAGCTCCGGCGTTCTCTTTACAACCTGCGAGCGCCATCGCGCTGAGGGAGATCAGTATCCAAAGCAGGCGCACGCCGCGAGGGTCGGAGCTGGAAGTCGTCATCTGAACAGGTTCCGTGGTCAGGTCGTAAAGCGAATGAAGCGAGCGCGATCGCGCTGCACGCTGTCCCCTGACGCTGCTTTCTTGGCAGCGCAAGACCATGAGCGACAGATGCGGCAGAGATCGAATCCCGTTGGTTGTCGGCTTCTCGTCTCGTCGCAGAACGCGCGCGCAAACCGACCTCGGCGGCATTACAAAGCCTCAAAACTTGAGGTCAAGCGATATCGACGTTCTGATTCGCGCCGTTGCGGATTGGTCCGCCGCGTCGCATTTTTGGACGGCTCTTGAGCCGCCGGTTACGCGAGAAGTGACAAGTAAGGATTGTTCGGTGGTGGCTCTGCGAACAGGAGCCGAACATCGTGCAATAGATAGCCATACAGGCGGCGGGACTTCCTGGGGCCTGTGACATCGCACGTCCAGATGTTCAGGCCCCTGGGCTTTTTGCGATGCAGTTGCAGGCGCTCGAAGCGCTTTTGTACCCATTGCCAATCCTGCTGGTTCTCCTGCTTGGCGAGAGTCCCGACCTGGGGGTGTTCTTGTGCGTAGCGTTGGAATACCCCGGGGCTGACCAGGTAGGCCGTGTCGCCCACCGTATGCACGAGCGCCTTCGCGTCGTTGATGACCAGCCGGCGGGTAGCGATACCTTGTTTCAGCCACGCCATGAAGTGCTCGCCCGATGGCTGCGCCGACGAGGACGTGGGCACCGGCGCTGATGACGGCACGGGCACCATCGAGGTTGGCGGTGGCGTTTGAGGGCCAGCGGCGGGTGCGTCGCCCGAGACGGCTTCCGCATCCTGTTGGGGAACAAGCAAATCGCCGATTCCTACCATCGCCAGCAGGTCCTCCATGACATCGGGTGCGGCTTGTGCGGCAGGCAAGTGAACCGGAGTCGCGGCGTCGACGCCCTCCCATGGAAGGGACTCTTGATCGTCGGTGGCTGGCTTTGCCGTCATTGCCGGCGAGGGCACCAAGGCATCGGCATTGTTGGGTGCCGGTGTCCCGTCGATTGCCACTGCCCCTGCGAAGGGCGCTGGCCGCTCTCCAGACTCCCAAATCAGCGCGGGAGCGAGACGCAGCAGGGTGAATGAGTGGGACCAGCCAGTCGTGCTGGTCACGGTCGCGCGCCAGACCGCCTTGCCGTCCGGCGTCGGTTGCAACATGCCGTGATCCTGCAGCACGTTGAAGACGGCGGTGTTGCTCGCGGGGATGCCGTCGACGCCTAGTGACAGCAGGTGCGCACGCAGCTTGTCCGAGACCGTCTTGCTTACCAGCCACAAGGCATCCTCGGTGATCCAGCCATCGGAGGCTTCCGGCTGGTTCAGCTTCAACTGTTCCTTGAGCAGGTAGCGCAGCCCGTCGAGCAACTTGCGCTGCAGCGCATGCTTGTGTGCAGCCATGGCGCGGGCCGGATCGCCGCCCAGTTCCTGGGCCACCGAAGCCCGGTCGGCCTGCACGACAAGTTCGCCCAGCACGCCGGCGCGCTCGTACTGGCCGGCCAGGACGTAGAGCAGCGGTCCCCACAGGTCGGGATAGCCACTGAGCCAGTCCAGGGCATCACGGTCGAGCAGTTGACGGTAGAGTAAACCTGTCGCGGCGCTGTGGAGCCGATATTCCCGATCGTCGCGGTAGCGGAAGCGGTATGGCTGGTGCAGCGGGCCGTGCCAGGGGTGCCACAGCGAGCCGTCGGACAGTTCGACGTGCAGATCGACGGCGATCTTGCCGATGTCGTGCAGCAGCGCGGCATAAGCGACTGCGGCAGTCCAGGCTTCAGACTGCGCCGCCTGGTCTTCGGGACTGCCGCCAATGGGCAGCAGATGGGACTGCCGCAGCTTGAGCGCATAGGCGACGATCTCCAACCCGTGATCCAGCATGCCGCCGGGGTAAGCGTGGTGATGGCTTTCCGATGCGGGGAATTGTTGGACCAACTCGGCGTAGTGCTCCAGCGGCGTGCGGTATAGGGTGGCGAACTGCCGCCGCGACAGCGACGTGCGCTGCCAGATGTGTTCCAGCAGCTTCTGCCGGCGCGGTGTTGCCAGCAGCGATGCGGCCGATTCGGGCCGCAGCAACCCTTTCGGGAGGTCGGTGGCGGGCGCTGGCGACGGGGCAGCGACCGGGGGCCGTTTTCGCTGGAACAGGGAGAGCATGCGGGTGTCCTCTGGGGGGCCGGCCGGGAGGCCTTTTCGCCTTTTCGAGGTAGGGCCTTTCCCCTTGCACCCCATTCCCTTGCCGTTTCGGCCCTTTGGCCTTTAACCGTTTCGGTATAGCCGGGCCTGGGTTGCGTCTCCAGCGTCAATGTGGAACCCGCACGAATGGATTGGACGGAGACCTGGCGCTGGCCCCTGCCTATGCTGCGGGGACGCTACCCCCGGCAGGTAGGCTCTCGCTCAGGCGACTAAGTTGACAAATGCGACAAGGGCGACTAGAGTGAATCCTGTCTCAAACCTGCTTGGGAGATGACCATGCCCACCGCCATTGAATTCATTGCCGATCGTCTGCCGCGCGTCACCGTGGAGGACGTGCGCCGTTTCGCGGATACCGTTGAAATCCGGGATGCGCCGGCTTTCGCGGCCGAGTTGCAGGCGTTCATTCACGAGCGCGTGGAGGCGGTAAAACTGCCAGCCAACCTCGAAGGCGAAACGGTGGAGCAGGCCCTGGCGCGCAAGGCGGCCGCGCTGCGCACCGAAACGCGCTGGACCCCGACTGAAACCGACGTCCAGCGAGGCCGCGCCGTGTTGCTGGAATCCTTCAACCAGCCGCACAACCTGCCGATCCCCGAGTACGCCAAGCTGGCGGACAAGTCGCGCCAGCAGATCTACAAGGACATCCTCGCGCGCCGGCTGCTGGCGCTGAATGTGGGGCCGCGCGGCCAGAAGCTGCCCGACTGGCAGCTCGACCCGGTGAAGCAGCAGTTGACCCAAACCGTGCTTCAAGAGGTCGAGGGCATCGACCACTGGACGATCTACCGCGCACTATCCGAACCGCTCGAAGGCTTGGGCGGACGCTCGCCGGTGGATGCGGTGACGCATGGCACAATCGATGACGTGGCCGAAGCGGTGTTCAACGTGCTGGGCGTCCAGGTGCATTGAGGCAAGACCGCCATGAGCCGCGAACTGCCCTTGTTCTTGATCGATGCGGGTGAACTGCTCCAGCATGTGAGCCGCGTCGTCTATCGGGGCAGCCCGCTGTACTATGGCCGCAGCGGCACCAATCGCTACGACGACCCGGCGCGGACCTACGGCGTGCTCTACCTGGGCCGCGACCTGTCCACGGCGCTGATGGAGTCGGTGTTTCACAAGCACCAGTGGCTGGCGGACGAGAAGCGCTCGATTGCGCTGAAGGAAGTCGAGAGCCGGCTCGTGCGGGCCGTGGGGGTCCTGGACGACGTGCGCTTGGCCGATCTCACGGCCGAGGGTGTCATGGCGGGTTACTTCGGCCTGAACCTGGAACAGTTGGCCAGCCGCGACTACACGCACACGCAGCAGGTGTCCGCCCAGGTGCATGCGATGCTCGGCGATGATGGCCAGCCGCTGTTCGACGGGGTGCTCTATCCGTCGCGCAACAACTATCCCGCCAAGAGCATCGCCCTGTTCGAGCGTGCGGCAGCAAGAGTCGGCGTTGTCGATGACATCGACCTGGTGGACCATGTGGACTGGCCGCGCTTCGTTGCCACGTATCGCGTCGGCGTGGAGCCTGATCCCGGGCCGGTGGAACCGGATGACGAAGCGTCCTGAAGCGGCAAGAGAGCACATTGAAGCCCCAAACAGAATGAAATGGACCAAACTGGAATAGGCATCCCTCTGTAGCAGGAGACGACCATGAACACCACGACCCGCATCAGCACCGCAGAACGCCTCGGCCGCACCTTTGGCCGCGGATGGCGCGCCTACGCGCGCGGCGAACGTCGGGCGTCGAACTGGTTGGTGTCCAAGGGGGTGCCGGCGGCCGTTGCCACCGCGCTCGTGTGGGTGGTCAAGCTGTCTGTGGTGGGATTGCTGCTCTACGTTGCTTTTTGGTTCGCACTCGTGTTGTTGGGCGTCGTGGCGGCGGCGTGGGCTGCTGCTGCCAATACATCTGACGAGGACGAGTGGCCTTTCACCGATCTCACAGAACTGCGCAAGACACCGGGCTACGATCCCAATCTGTACAACGATACGTCGCACGAGTTGTACACCGACGACTGACGGACTCCGGGCTACTTCAGCTTGCCTCCCGTGAGTGCCCCAGCCCCCTTGCCCCCGGCTTGGCCGGCGCTCTTGCTGCCGTCCGACAACCCCTGAATGGCATGTCCCGCCCGAATTCCAACCCAGGTCAGGCTTGCCAGCCAGAATCCTGGCAGCACCAGGAACATCGTGCCCGCGACGAACATCAAGAGCATGTCGCCGAACGCATTGTTCAGCCCCACCAGCGGGTCGAAGTTCGTGTGTGGCCGGTTCCAGCCAAAGCCCCAGCCATAGAGCGCATCGAGGATAGTGCTGTCGATCCAGCGAGCGAGCTGGAACCAGAAATCCACGAAGAACAGCGCGAATTGCACGACGCTGACCGTGACGACCGTCTTCAGGTCATAGGTGCCCACGACCAGCACGAGCGGGATGCAGATGACCAGCGCCATCTTGAGCAAGGCGAGGACCATGGGTAGAGACTGTCTCACGACGTCCATGGCGGGAAACGCGGCAATCGCGCCGACGGCCATCCCAACGTCTCCCGTGGCCCGTGTCACGATGTTCGGCAAGGTCTTGTCGATCTGGCCTCCGTAGTCCGTATAGACGCTGCCCTGGTTCAACTTCTGCTGCCGCGGTGACGCGATGGCTCGGATCACCGAGTCGTCCACCTCGGCCCGGCTCAGGAACCCGGCCCAGCCCGCCAGGCGACTCAACAGGCTCGGGTCCACCTGACCCAGCAGGCGTGCCCGCAGGCCGTTACTTCCATCGCTCCACCACTGGCGGCAGGTCGGGTAGCCGCCACCGCTGGCCACCTGCGCAAGCCCTGCGTCGCGGGTGCTGTCATAGGGCCAGTCCTCGCGTGGGGTGCTGGAACGGTATGTGTCGTAGTAGCCGTTCGTGTCGGTGAAGAACCGCGATCCGATCCAGGTCACGTCGTGCATCTGCTGCTCATCGAGCTGAGGGCGCTGCATGAACAATTTGGCCCGTGCAGGCCCATAGCAATCCCGCGAGAAATCCGCTACTTCCTGAGCCAGCACCGGGTCATCGATGCGCGTAGCGTCGATCTCCATGCGCATCTGCCGCAGGTCCGTGCCGCACGGGATCGCTGCCACCGAAGCGCCCGTGACGGCGCGCGAGAGCGCGTGCATGAACGCCCACCACACCGGCACCTTCGCCGACTGGTTGTTGATGGTGCTGAAGGACTGCGACCAGCCGGTATCCCCGGGCTGCGCCACGCTGACCTGGCACTGGGCCGAGCGCGAGCTGTCGTACTGGATGGTGTTCAGGTCCACGTCGATGAACGGAATGCCGGCGAACATCACCACCACGATGGCGACGAAGACCCGGTTCTCGATGCGGGCGGCGCTCAGCACGCCTTTGTTGCCCTCGTCGGCGCCTTCCGCACGGGCCTTCAACCACTCCTGCACGATGATGGCGACGAAAGGCAGCGCGAATACCCCGCTGGATACGAGGACCGCCCAGATGCCGTTGTTGACGATCCAGGACACGAGGGTTAGGTAGTACTCCAGGTAGTCGGTCGTGAAAAGCGTCATGGCCTCGATCCCCTCAAGCGGCCTGCATCAACAGGCTGGCTTCCAGCGCCACGATGGCAACAATGCCGGCGACCTCAGCGCGAATCAGCCGGCGTCGGGCCAGCGTGCTGTCCTCGCGCGCCAGCAGCCGCCGCCGCATCCAGACCCAGCCGCAGGCCGTCGCCCCGTACAGGAACAACCGCCACACGAAGAAGTAGCCCGATGCGGCCGCGAGCCACCGCTCCCAGCCGGCCACGCTGCCAACGAGATAGATGCCGGCGATGTTGGCGCCCACCGCAGCGGCGACGATCACGGCCGCCCACAGCAGTGCTTTCGCCGCACGCCGGCTGATGAGCCAGCGCAAGGGGCGCCAGGCCATGCGCTCCGCGCTCATGGCCGGCCTCCCGGATTGCCCTTCTGCAACTGGTCGAGGCGGTCGGGCACCGGATCGCCCTCATAGATGCCGCGCGAGCCTGCCGCGCGCGTGCCATGGCGCTGGATGATGGCCATCGGCGAGTTGTTCGCCAGCTCGCGCCGCAGTTCAAGTTCGGTCTTGAGGTTGCGGATCTCCCGGTCGAGCGTGTCGCTCTCGTGGTTCACGGCCTCGACTGCCAACTCGTTGGCTGCCACGTTGGGCTCTTTCTTGCCGGTGAGCAGCGTGCGCTGGAGCAGCAGTGCCTTCTCCAGCACCGACGAAAGCGCCACCTCGGACGCGAGGCGCCGCGCCAGCAGGTCCTGGTCCGGCTCGTCGCGCAGCGCCTCGATGACGCCGCGCGTGATCGGCAGCGACGTGCTGCCGGCCTCGCGCAAGTTCTCGAAGGTGGTGTTGCGCACGCCGGAAACCAGTTCCTGCAAGACTTCCAGCTTGGCTTCGTACTCCTCCTGGATCAGCGGCGTCAGCCCGACGCCGGGCACCGTCTCGGTCTTGGTGCAGGAATCGCACGTGCGCTGCACCTGTTCCCCGAGGACCCGGGTGGCCCATTCGGTCGCCTGCTGCGGCGACGTCCAGGTCTGGCAGGACAGGCTCGCGCAACTGGTGGACGCGATGGAGGATGTGTCCGTCACGCCGCGCCCGTTGACCAGGTTGTAGCCCGCGCGGGTGACGTCGCCGACCACGCGGATGGCGGACTGGCCTGCGCCACCGGCATTGCTGCCGCCCACCCAGGGAAGGCCGTCGTTGCCGCGGCGCGTCTCGGCCTGCTCGACGGCCGACACGGCATCGTTGCTGCCAACCGCGTCACGCAAGGCCATGCCTTCGGCCATCTGGCTCCAGCCAAGCTGGCCACCCGCAGTCTCGGCCATCTTCTCCGCCATGGCGCGGCACGTCAGCTTGGAGCGGTCGAAGTCCAGCCGCGCCTGCAGCACGCCGTTGGTCAGCAGGTTGTACAGGCCCGGATCGGCGCGCTGAATGATCAGCGCCGGCAGCGATGCAACCGCGCTGGTCGCGCTCTGGATCACGTTGCTCATGATCTGCTGAAAGCCGTTCGTGATGCCGTTGAGCTGATTGCGCAGCGTGGTCTGGATGCTCATGTCGCCGCAGATCAGGTTGCTGTTCCACCCCACGCCGACCCCGATGGAGCGCATGCCGGCCGCGCGGCCCATGGACACCGCACTGCCACCGCCGATCGAGTACATGACGTCATCGCCGAGGACGGGGCCGCTGTTCTGGTATCCGACCTGCGCCCACGCCAGGCCGCAGACCAGAGCGAGCGGGCCGGCCAGCGCCTTCGGGCGCAGCAGGCGGCACGCCTTGGCGGAAAGGTTCATCGATTCAGGACGCTTCATCGTGGCACCTCAGAGGAAATCGACGCTGCCCAGGAACACCTGCCCGCGGCGTTCGCAGCACGCATAGGGACGCCACAGCGCCCAGGCGTAGTCGCCTTGTTGGGCCTGGGTCAGCGTGCCGCTGTGCGGGAACACCACGCAGGTGTTGGACAGGCGCGGCGTCAGCTCCTGCCACTTGCCCGTAGAGGCATCACCCTCCATCAGCGCGCCGGCCGGCCAGTAGCCGTCGCGGGCGTTGGCAAGCAGCGGCTGGTACACGTGGATCTGCCCGCGGCGCGTGACGACATCACCGGCGCGCTGGGCCACGACGGCCCCGGATTTGTAGTCATCGGTCTGATGCAGGAAGCCGCCGCGCGGATAGACATTGCCCCAGAGGTTCATCGTGGTGCGCGCACCGACCTCGCGCATGCCCGGAATCAACGCCTCCGGGTAGGCCATTTCAGGCACGTTGTAGCGCCAAGCCAGCGTGTCCAGGGTGCTGAGTAGATACGGCATGAAGGCCGTGCCCGCGCCTTGGCAGAAATAGCCCGACGACGATGCGAACTGGTTGAATACCTCGCCGCCAGGATGGCCGATGACATCGCTGTTCTTGAATTTGGCGAGGTTGTTGTCGTGGTCTTCGTTCGTGGTCCCATCCCCACCTGCCTGTGCGGATGGGTTGGGCGTGCTCATCGCCTGCACCTCGACCCAGGGGTTCTCTCCGGTGTTGCTGTAGCTGGAGACGACCGCATCGGGCACGTAGTGCCGGACCTTGGTGGATGTGCGCACCGTGCAGCCCGTCCAGGTGCAGTAGAGCCAGTAGCAGATGCCCACCACCCGGTACTCCAGGCAGTCCGGCGACATGACGGAGGACACGATGGTGGCGGTGTTCAAGGCGTAGCTGCCCGTGGCGCTGATCAGCAGCAGCGAGGCCACGGCGACGCGCAGGCGGCGCAGCAGGTCGAATGGGCGATGGGTCACGGCTGCGTCCTCCGGTGTTGCTCGATGCGCGCGACGGCCCGGGCCACGTCCGGCTCGCCATAGACCACAAAGCGTTGATCCACCACGACGGCCGGGATGGTCGTGACACCCAAACTCCATGCGTCGGTGACGCCCTGGTAGGCGGTGCCGATGCGGCGCTGAAGATCGGTGCCGCCTTGCTTCAGGCGTTGCCGGACGATGGCTGCTGCCCGCTCAGGGTCGGCTGGAAGATTCGCGGAAAGCTCGGCCTCGATCCGGGGCGTTTCGCCCAACTCGATCAGTCGCTCGCCGCCCATGGTCTTGACCGGGTGGCGGCTGTCGGTGACGACCACCACGTCGGCGGCGAAGGTGGCCGGGCTGAACACCGCCAGAGACGTCGGCAGCGCCACGGCCAGGCCAAGGGTTCGCCAGCCTGGTGCGAACCGGGTAAAAGCTGCTGGCATGTCATGTGCCCCGGAAGTTGATCAGGGCCATAGTCAAACGCCGAACCCCAGGCGGCCCCAACAAACAATGCGCATCGCGGCCACCCCGCATACCTGCTTGCGTCGCCGCAAAGAAAAAAGCGGAGGCCGAAGCCTCCGCGCTGATCAACGAAGCAGTGCAACCCTTACAGCAGGCCGGACTCCGCAAAGGAGAACGGGGCACCCTGGCCGACGATGATGTGGTCCAGTACCCGCACATCGATGAGCGCCAGCGCGGCCTGCAGTTGCTGGGTCAGCATGCGATCCGCGCTCGACGGCTCGGAAATGCCCGAGGGGTGCTGGTGCGCGAAGACCACCGCGGCGGCCTTCAACTCCAGCACACGCTGCACGACGACACGCGGATAGACCGAAGTCGAGTTGATCGTGCCCCTGAACAACGGCTCGTAGGCCAGCACCTGGTGCATGCTGTCCAGGAACACCGCGGCGAATATCTCATTGGGCTCGGCGACCAGCTTCACGCGCAGGTAGTCGCGCACGGCCGTGGGGTCGAGGAGTTTCGCACCCGCTTTGAAAACCCGCTTCTCCAGCAGTGCAATGGCTTGCTGGATGATCCAGTCCTCGTGTTGGGCAGCGATGGCGGAAAGCGACTCCAGGCAGGAGTCATTGACGACGAAAGACATGGCGAACCTCCAGACGGTGAGATCGGAGGGCGCGCGCCCTGGGAGGGCAAGCCCTCCTGGGGAACGAACAAGGTGCATCCATCACCGCGGCAGCGGTGATCGTTCGCGGCCAGGATGCGAGGCGAACGGGTTTCGGTCAGCGCAGTGGACTGCGCCGTAGCCTTGAAGACCGGGGCTACCTGGGCATGTCGCCGACGACGTCGGCAGGCATTTCCGATGTAGTAGGTGTGGCGGCGGGATCGCCGGCCGCGAGCATGTCCATGGCCGACAGCAAGGCATCGCCCTCGATCGGACCCTGCAGTAGGATCGCCTTGCCGGTTTCGCGATCGTGCAGCCGCAGCGACGGCGTGGCGGTCACGCCGCTGCTCGTGGCTTCCGCCGTCTGGGTGCGGATCGGCGCCTCGGGCCGTTCGCTCGCCAGACACTGCTCGATGGCTGGCGTAAGGTCGGGGTACCGCAGGTCCTCGGGCAAGCCCTGGCCGTCGCTGCGCGTGTGGGCATAGACCCACTCGACAGCCTGCCAGAAGGCGGCATGGCCGCCAGATTCGCCGGCGCACTCCGCCAGGCTCGCTTCGGCAGACGCGGCCGGCTCATGCGCGGCCAACGGGAGGTGGTGCCATTGCAAGGCCACGTCCGCGTTGCCGGCCACCCAACGCTTGAGCACTGGGAAATAGGATCGGCAGAACGGGCATTCGAGGTCCGCGTAGAGCGTCAGCGTGAAACGCCCTTCCGGATTTCCCATCTGCCACGGAGGCCCGGCCACCTGCGTCACGCTGACCGGCGTTGAAGTCTGGGGAGTGGACTTGCCAGAATAGCGGGACACGAGCCAGATCAGCAGCAGCGCTACCAGCACGGCGGCCAACACCCAGGGCCAGCTGAGCCTCCAGCGCCGACGGCGGAACGCCTGTACCTGCATCGGAATGGATGGGCGTTTCTGTTCCATGGCGTTCTCCGGTGTACGGCAGATTCAGGGCAGGTCCAGGGTCGGCGACTCGATGCCACGTGCCCGGTCGATCTTCTCAGCCACCTTGAAGGCGGCATCCAGCTCGCTGACGCCGTGCTGCTGCATGAGCTGGTAGCGTTCTGCCTTCTCCTCGGGCTCGGTTTGCGCGAGCGCGAGGTAGAGACTTGGCGGCACGGCGCGGAACAGCACTTCCATGCTCTTGGAGAGGATGACGCCCTCGGTGAACTTGCCCGCTTCCTTGCGTGCGGAGAGCATCAGCGCCTTCTGCGCCGGCGAGAGTTCGCGGAACCTGGCGATCTTCTCCACTTCGTCCGGCGGCATCGACAGGCACACCCACCACTCGATCATGTTGAGCATGGGCTCTGCGGCGCGCGGCAGATCGTCGATGTTTTGCGTCGCCAGCCAGAACCAGGCGCCCAACTTGCGCCACATTTTTGTAATTTTCACGACATAGGGCGCGAGCAGCGGGTTCTTGGTGATGATGTGACCTTCGTCGGTCACGTTGACGATCGGCCGGCCCAGGTACTGGTCGCGCTCGGCGATGTTGTTCACCGTGCTGATCAGGCTGATGTAGGCGATGGAGAGCTGCGCGTTGTAGCCCTCGCGGGCATAGGTCGCCAGATCGACCAGCGTGATGTCGGCCTCGGGCCACGGCGTGCCGTCACGGTCGAACATCTCGCCGTCCGTGCCTTGGCAGAACATGTCCATCGCGTCCGCCATCTCCAGCAGCCGCACGCGCCGCATCTCGGGCAGCGTCGGGTCCTGGCCACGGGCGCGCAGCGCGTTGCGCACGTCGCGCGTGAGCACGGTGCGCTTTTCGGCCACGCAATGTTCGGCGGCGTCGAGGATGCACTGGCGGATCAGCGAGCGGTCGGCCCGCGTCATCCGCGCTTCTTCCTTGTCTTCGCCGCCCGTGATCATCAGCCGCGCTGTGATCTCCAGTTCGCCCAGCACGTCGCGCTGCTCGTCCGCTTCCATGGCCGAGGCATCGGGGGGCAGGTCTTCGTCCAGCGCGTCGGCATCGAGCGTCTGTACGTCGCTGGGCGTTTCGATCAGCCGGCGTGCGTCGGCGAACGGCGCCAGGCTGATGCCCGATCCGGGGGCCAGCTTGACCCGGTTCACGGTCAGGCCCAGGCGCCTGGCGAAGTCGCTGAACAGGCCGAAGCTGTTGCCGGCTTCCACGATGAAAAGCCGCGGCCGGTAGATGGCCGTCACCTGGTTCAGCAGGTTGTTGAGCGTGGCGGACTTCCCCGAGCCGGTGGGGCCAAATAGAAACAGATGGGCATTCATCTGCCGATCCAACCTGTTCAAGGGGTCGAACGTAATCGGGCCGCCGCCGCGATTGAACATCGTGATGCCGGGATGCCCCGTGCCCTGGGCGCGGCCCCATACTGGCGACAGGTTCGCCGCGTGCTGGGCGAACATCAGTTGCGTGTACCACCGGCGCCGGTCCTTGCCGGGGTTGTAGCAGCACGGCAGCCAGCGCAGGTAGCTGTTGAGCGGCGCCACCTCGTCGTCCTCGCGCACCGGCTGCAGGCCGGCGTTGAGCATCACGTTCGCGAGGTCCAGGCCGCGCCGATCCAGTTCCGCCTCGTCGCGCCCGCGTAGGTAGAACGCCAGAGTGCCCCGGTAGAGCTTGTGCGCGCTGCCGATCAGGGAGCGGGCTTCATGCACGTCCTTGAGCGTCTGCTCCGACGCCAGCGTCTCGCCCACAGCTTTCTTCGCCAGATGGTTGAGGTCCGATTCGAGGACGTCCTGCGGCGTGGCCACCATGGTGAGACACATCAAGGTGTCCTCGGGCATCTGGTCGAACAGCGTGTTGATCGCGTCCCCCTTGCGGGTCTCGCCGGTCAGGTGCCCGGTGCCGGGCGGCATGCGCAGCCGGTCGGTGATCAGCACGCGGTGCGGCATGCCGTCGAAGTACCAGGCCCCTTGCGCCACGTCCGAGCGCGGCTGCCCAAAGAACAGCCGCTGGCTGAAATCCCGCCCGCTCGCCAGCTCGATCTCGCCGGCCTCGCTTTCCTCGGTACTGTCCGGATAGCGCGCCAACGCGTAGAAGCGCTCCCGGTCCTCCACCCCAGGCCCGAGCAGCGTGGGGCGCGGGTTGAACCACCGCAGCAGCCAGTCGTGGACGTCGGCCGCGACCATGCGCCGGGCCTGGATGCCGGCGTTCGCCAGGCCGCCGCACAGGCGGTCGCAGACGATGCCCAGCATCTGCTCGGGTGTCTGGCCGCGGCGGTTTGCCTGTCCCTGTCCGCTCGCGCGGCGGTACACCACCATGCGCACGCGCCGCGTCTGGCCGCGCCAGCGCAGCCGCGTGACCACCGTGTCCTCGAACAGGCCGCCGGGCTTGGCCACAGCGCGCAGGTGGTGGCCGAAGAAGCGCAGGTAGAACTCGGTGAACGCCGAGCCGCGCGCACGTGGCTGCACGTAATCGCGCAAGGTCTGCATGTACTGGTCGAAGCTCGGTTCGTCCTGGGCATAGAGCTGGAGCACCCACGGGTTCTCGTCCAGTTCATCGAAGCTGTCCTGAAGCGCGTTTTCCAGGGCGTCGCGGGCATGCGCGAGCCAGCCGGGTTCCCGGCCTTCGGTGCCCAGCGGCACCAGCTCGTAGAAGGCGGCCACCGATTGGCCGTCCTCCAGGAGCATCGATTTCGACTCGGGCAAGAACTCCACCCAGGGCAGCAGTTCCACGAAGGACGGTGCGACGTCGTACAGCGCCTGCTCGTCGGCCACGGTCGCCGGCTTGCGGCCCTGGACCGCGGCGCCGGGTTCGGGGATGCCGGCTTGCTGCAAGGCCTCGACGTGGCGCTGCCAGCCGTCCGGCTGCTCGTCGGCGGCGGTGTCTTCGGCGCTGACGGCAGCCAGCTTCGGCCATGGAAGTTTCCACCGCATCAGTAGTCCTCCGTCCTCTCGCCAGGCATCGCGTACTGCACGCGCTGGTACAAGGGGAAAACCGTCGTGTAGCCCGGCACGGGAACGGGGTCGGTGCCGGCCAGGTGCGGGTACACGTACATCACGAGATCGGGATTGGGCAGACGCTGGAACTGGCGGTGAACCTCATTGCGCGCGGTGCGCGTGTAGCGCATCTGCTCGACAGGTGCGGCCTGCACGTCGGCGTCGGTCAGGGGCCGACGCAGGCTCTGGCGCGCATCGAGCAACTGGCGGCCGGCGTTCCGTCCGGCTGCGCCACCGCCGTCGCCGGCCTCCTGCTGCCAGATGTCCATCATCGTGCGGTCACCGTGGGTCAACAGCTTTTCCTTGCTGGTGGCGCAGCCGGCGAGCACCGCGACGGCGAGGGCCAGTGCTAGGCCACGGGCCAGGTTAGTCAAGTTCAAGGGCATGGCTTTCTCCTGCGCGGTGATCGACCTTGCGGCCTTCGGGATCGAAGTCGATGGCGAGCGGCTTTTCGAGGTGGACGGCAACCTTGGCGCCGGGTTGGACATAGACGGCGGCGAAGGCTTGGCCGTAGAGCTTGTTGACCCAGGCCGACATGTCCCGGACACCGCCCGCGAGAATCTGGCCGACCGCTTCTTGGCCGGTGATGCCCACGGTGCCGATGGAGCCGTCCGAGCCGACATAGGACATGCGGCCGCTGCCACTCTCGATGAGCGAGGCCACACCGGCACCGGCCGCGGTGATTAGGGCCTGCGAGCCGAGGTATTGCTGGGCGTTGCTGCGCCGCTCGCCGCTGACGCAAGGAATGCCGTGGGGATCGCTGATCCAGCCCAAGCCGTCGCGCTGTTGGTTGTTCTGCTGGTTGCCCTCGCGGTCTTCGGGGATCGTGCGAATCGTGCCGTCGTTGAAGACGAACGTGATGCTGCGCACCTGACCTCGCACGCACGAGAGCGTCCAGTCGCCCGAGGCGGTGCCGCTGAACACGGCGCCGGCCACGTCGGGAATGTCGATGCCATTGGCGGTCAGGTTGTCCGGCCCGACCAGAACTTTGAACGGATAGGGATCGTTGACCGTGCCGTCGATCGGCACGCGGCCGATCAGGGCCGTCATCGCCACCGATCCCATTAGCGTCGAGTTGGTCGGCACGGTATAGACCGGCTTGGCATTCTTGACCCCGGCGGCGCGGGCGCCCGCGTTGGCCACGGTTTCAGCGGTGGTTTCGAGCGTGCTCTGCGCCGGGCCGAAGCTCGTGGGGAAGCTCATGCCGCCGCTCGCGCCACGCCCCCCGTTGCGCCCCTCGGCGGGCTTTGCGTCGTCCGGCTCGACCCACCGCACGCCGCCCTCCATGCCGGCCTCGTCGCCGCCCTGCAGCCCCAGGCCCACGGGCAGGTCCGCATGGCCGCCGCCGCGCCCGCCGATGCTGTCCAGGCGCCGCTGCAGGTCGGCGAGCAGCCCTTCGGTCTGCTGGCGCGCGCTGGCCGCCTGCTCTTGGTCGCGGCGCAGGTTGGACCGCTCGGATTCGAGCGCCGAGTTGATGCGCTGGTCGATGGAGTTCTCGCGCTGGCGCAGCCGCTGGTTCTCTTCACGCTGCGACTTGTTGTCCGAGAGCGCGGTCTGAAGCTCGGTGCGCAACTGCTTCACTTGGGCAACGAGCGTCGCCACGGTGTCGCGCGGGGTGTCGCCTTCGATGCCCAGCGCCTTCATTTCCTCGGGCGTGAGCTGGGCGCCGTTGTCCGCCGCGGGTGGCGCCGTGCCGCCTCCACCCGAGAACAGCCGGATACCGGCGAACAGCACCAGGATGGCGACAGGGATCATCAGCCACTTGAGCAGGCCGTTACTGCGCATGGCGGGCCTCCTTGGCGTTCTCGTCGCCGTCCGGCTGCGGCAGATGCACGGCAGGGTCGAAGCGGTGAATCGCCGGCAGCAGCGACTGCGCGAGGCCGCGGCCGCGCGTGACCAGGTACAGCACGGTCGTGTCCTCGGTCGTGCCGCGCGGGCCCAGCGCCTCGTGCTGGAAGGTGGCGGTGAGGAAATCGCCTTGCAGCACGCGCGGGTCGAGCGCGACCCAGTCGGCGCCGGTGTTGGTGAGGCGCACGGCAGTCACCCATTGGTCTTCCAGGCGCCACGACGCGAGCACGGCCGCGCGCACCGGCAGCGTTGGCATCAGTGTGTCCAGGTCGAGGTCGCGGGGAAGGTTGACCCGCATGACGCCCGGAAGCGGCTCGACGGTGCGCAGCGGTGCGTAGAGGTTCTGCGCGGCGAAGCGCGTCAGCACGACAGGGACCGGAGTTTCGCGCCGCGCGGTCCGCGCACCTGCCTGGCCCTGGGCGCGTGCCGGGGCCTCGGCACTGTCGGCCTGCTCGCCATAGCGTCCCGGTGCGCTGTCACCCTCGACGATGCGCACCGGCTCCAGCTCGGCTTCCCCGTCCTTGGGCGGTTCGGCTGCGATGTCCAGCAGGATCAGCGCGCCCGTGTCGGCGTCCTGCAGTTGCAACCGCGTGGGCTCGATCGGCTCGCTGGCACGCAGGTACACCGCGCCGCCCGCACTCTGCACGCGCAGGCGTTTGCCCACGCCTGCGGGCACGCCCACGCGCACGTTCCGGTCGATGAATACGATGCGTTCCTGACCGACCTTCAGCGGCACTGCCAGTGGCATGCGTTCCCAACGCAGGATCTCCACCGCCTGGGCGACGGGTGCCGCGGCCACGGCCAGTAGCCCCAGCAGCGCGAGTACAGGATGCTTCATGGGGTGTTTCCTCCTTGAGGCGCTTGCGGATTCAGGTCACTCGGCGCCGGGCGCGCCGGCTCCGGTGCACTGATGCGCTGGGGCGCGCCTTCGTAGCAGTCCAGCGCCAGGCCGAACGGGTTGCGGGCGGGATCGACGTCCACCCGCGTGACCTTGATCGGATAGCGCACCAGGGCGCGTTTGACCTGCTCGGCGCCGTAGTACTCGTCCGCCGTGATGTCCAGCGTCACCACCCAGTCGCGATCGGATACGGTGCGCACGCGCGCCGTGGGGTCGTCGCCATAGCCGCGGCCGGGAATCTCGTAGATGCCGCGCACGCGCTGACGCAGCTCGCCCGTGGAGCGGCGGTAGTCATAGTCCGCCCGCAGGAAGGCCTGGCAGGACGGGGTGAGGTACGGCGAGAGCGTATGGAGGTTGCGCGAGTAGTCTTCTTCGCCATTGGTCGGCCAGCGGTTCAGCGTCTGGAACACGTAGAACGTGAACGCATAGACCGATTCGGGCGGCACTTCCCACCACTTGCGGGTACTGCCAGAGCGCAGGTCGGGCGGGACGTGGATGGTCAGGTCGCGCGGCGCGCTCCACCAGCCGCCGCCCATGACCAGGGCGACAATGACCAGCGCGCCCGCGCCCAGGCGCAAGGTCTTGATGTGCGCCTGCAGGTGGGCGATCTCGTTCTTGAAGCGGCTCATCGCATGCTCCTGCGGGTGGACCAGAAGCCCGAGCGCGAGATCAGCACGTGGCCGCCCACCCAGCCGGCCATCAGCGGATGGCGCGTTGCGATGCGCCACTGCAACTGTCGATACAGCCAGGTGTCGGGGCGCCCACGCTTGAGGCGGCGCAGGATGCCGCCGCCGATGAACACGCCCAAGGCCACGCCCAGGACAACGAACGTCGGTGCGATGGCGATCGTGCGGAACACCCACGAAAGCGGCGCGCCGACCAGCAGGCCGGCCGCGCCGGACAGGCCGCAGCAGATCCACAGCTCGTCGGCGGTGAGGCCGCGCACGACCACGGGATGGCGGTTGAGCCGGTGCGGAAGGAACGTGACCGTCCCGTCCGCACGGACGTGCTGCTGCTCGGACATACCGGCCTCGCTTACAGGATGCCGGTGGCTTCGGTGAGCAGCCAGATGCCGATCACGAGCAGCACGGCGCCGATGGCGACCGTGAGGCCGAATTGGCCCCACGTCTTGCGGCCGGTGTGGATCTCCGCGTAGGTGCCGTAGGCGTGGTAGCAGACGCCGATGAACATCGACGCCACCACCAGCAGGGCCACGAGCATGATGATGTCGTAGCCGTAGTTGCGGATGGTCTCCATGATGCCGTTGCCGGTGCCGCGCGTCGGGTTCTCCAACTGCGGCAGACCTTGCGCGAACGACAGTGCGGGCAGCGCGGCGGCGCCCAGGGCCACGGCGGCGCGCTGGGCAAAACGGGAAGTGAGGTTGCGGTTGTGCATGGTCGGGCCTTTCATGTCAGGACAGGAGGAAGAAACTCAGGACGAGGTACATCGCGACGAAGCGGATGCAGACGCCGAGGAACTGGCGCTGGTTGAGGCGGCTCTCGGACCACCCCACATAGGCCGTTCGGATGGCCCAGACGCCCCACACGAGCAGGACCGCGAACACGACGCCGACCAGGACGGTCGCCATCGCGGAAGGCGCGATACCGCTGTTGGCTTGAAATGCCGAGACCTGGGCGCCGTTCATTGCTCGCCCTCCGCAGTCGTCTTCGGCGATGGCGAAGCGGCCCGCTCGGTGCGGTAGTCGCCGGCCAGTTCGGAGGGGTCGCGCGGCTGAGCGCGTGATGGCGTCAGGTGGAACTGGATGCCGGCGCGCACGCGCGCCAGGTCAGCCAGCAGCCGTGGGTAATCGAAGTGGTAGCGCTCGCCCGGCTGGATGGGGGCATGCGCGGCGCTGTCCGCGACGGTGCGTTCCAGCGCGTCGAGCTGGCGCAGCGCGGCGACCAACTCCTGGCGCTGCGCCGGGGACTCGGCCAATGCCATCGGGGACTGGCCCAGCACGAGGGCCGTCACGAAACAAGTGGGCACGCCGCGATGCGCGGCGCGCAGCCAGATCGAAGCCACCATCGCGCCATTCCTGTGTGATCAGCAATGGGTTGATCGTGGAGATCAGGGCTGTTTCAGGCCGCAAACAATAGGAACTGGCGGACGACCGGATTGGGCATGCTGCGAGCGAACCTACAAAAGCACGGGTCGCGCTTCGATTATTGCGTTTTTCGAGTATTTCGAATATGATCGGCTCTGCAACCGTTTTCGCTTAGGAGCTACCCATGACCACCGCCACTGCCCAATCCAAGATGACCCTTCCCGCCGCGGGAGAGGTGAAGGCAGCCGTCCAGGGTCAACGTGCCTTGGCGGCTTACCTCGCAACCCAGTTCGAGACGCAGCACATCCAGATCTTTGATGACCACAAACAGGCTCATCAGGTGGAACTGCCTACCTCGGCTTTACGCCTGCTGGTCGACATCCTGGCCGAGTTGGCCGATGGCAATGCAGTAAAGGTGGTGCCCGTCCATGCAGAGCTGACGACCCAAGAGGCGGCGGACTTGCTCAACGTGTCCCGTCCCCATTTCGTCAAGCTGCTCGAAGATGGGGTGTTGGCATTTCATCGCACCGGCAAGCACCGCAGGGTGAGGTTCGCCGATCTGATGCAGTACAAGGAAGCGCGCGAGCGCGCCAGTGAGCAGGCGATGGCCGAACTCGCTCAGCAGTCGCAAGAGTTGGGAATGGGATACGAATGAGGCATTCCCCATTCACCGCCGTCTACGACGCGTGCGTTCTATATCCCGCGCCACTGCGGGATTTCCTGATGTGGCTCGGCCTGTCTGGCCGCTTCCGGGCGCGGTGGAGCCAAGCCATTCATGAGGAGTGGAAACGCAACCTGTTGATCAACCGCCCCGATCTCACCCGGGTTCAGGTCGACAGGACGTCGGATCTCATGGACCGGGCAATTCCGGACGGCTTGGTGGAGGGCTACGAAGCGCTCGTGGCAGGCCTGACATTGCCCGATCCGGACGACCGGCACGTCCTGGCTGCGGCGATTCGCTGCGGTGCGAGCGTGATTGTGACGTTCAACGAACGGGATTTCCCGAACGATCTGCTGGCTCCGTACGGCATCGAATCGCAGCACCCCGATGAGTTTGTGGACAACCTACTGGATCTGGACGCGGCCGCCGTGGTGTCGGCTGCGCAGCGCCAGCGTGCCCAACTCAAGCATCCGCCGATCGAGGTGGACCGCTATCTCGAAATCCTGCTGCGCCAGGGCCTTGTGCAAACGACCAAGGTGCTGGCGACCTATCGCACCATTCTCTGACCCGCCGAGAGCCACGGATGACCAAGAATCCTTCATCAGACGCCACTTTGCCGAAAGGCATCCATCGAAGCTGGAAGCTGCCGGACACGTCGCTGGGCGCCCTGTGGGATTCCATCGTCATGGACGAAGCTCTCAAGAAGCAGTTGCTGTCACAGGCGATCGTCAACTTCACGGTGCGCCCCAAGGTGGAGCGCACGGTACTCCCCCTGCACGGCGTGATCTTGTTGGTCGGCCCGCCGGGGACTGGGAAGACCTCCTTGGCACGGGGCTTGGCGCATCGTGTGGCCGAATCTTTTTCTTCTGCGAAGTTTCGATTGCTGGAAGTAGAGCCTCACACGCTGACGAGCTCTGCAATGGGAAAGACTCAACGCGCCGTGGCAGACCTGTTCTCGCAATCGATCGCAGAATCCGCAGCGGCGGGCCCGACGATCGTCCTTCTGGACGAGGTCGAAACGCTTGCGGCTGATCGAGCCAAGCTCAGCCTGGAAGCCAACCCGGTTGATGTGCACCGGGCCACCGACGCGGTGTTGGTGCAGTTGGACATGTTGGCCGAACGCAACCCGCATCTGCTGTTCGTGGCCACCAGCAACTTCCCACAGGCCGTCGACAGTGCCTTCCTATCTCGTTGCGACATGGTGATGGAGGTGCCACTGCCCGGCAAGGATGCCTGCAAGCAGATCCTGGTGGACTGCCTGAATGGCCTGGCAAAGACATTTCCGGGGATTGGCAAGCTTTCCTCGGCTCACCAGTTCGACGCGTGCGCTGGCGAGTGCGTCGGATTGGATGGTCGGGCCATTCGCAAGGTCGTAGCCAACGCCCTCGCGGCCGACCCGCAAGTGGCTATCGATCCGAACAAGCTTTCCGTAGAGCACCTGCGCAGTGCGATACGACAGGCAACGCAAATGCGCCTTCAAGGAGGGAAGCAAAAATGACCACCGTTGTCAGCCGGACGTTTCGCAGCTCGCCGCACCGCGATGCGTTGCAGACGTGGGATGCCATTGTCGAACTGCTCACTCAGGGCAAGGACGGCACGGCTCGCTCTGAACTCAGGGCCGTGGCGGGCGTGGCCGCCAGCTTGATCGCCGACCAGGCACCCAAGAGCGCGCCCATCGTTGCGACATGCGATGGACCACGGACCAGGATCTACTGCCTCTTCGACGAAGACGCGATCGATGGTGATGATGCCAACGAAGAAGTCTTGGGGTTCGAGCCGTTGAAGGGAGACTGGGGAGTCTCGCTGCCGTGTCCGAAGGAGCAGCTCGGCTGGGTGCAAACCGCGCTCAAAAAGCACAGTTCTCGCATCATTGCACGGGACTTGAGCCAAGGAATTGCCACGCAGGCGCAGGCCGATGCTGGACAAGCGCTGTCGCTCGACCTCGGAGGTTTCCTCAAGTCATGAGCACCGTCGCCACCTACTCGTACACGCACTCGGTTACCTATGTGACCGACAACATCCTCAAGAGCTTGAAAGACATCATCCTGCTCAGTGGGCTGGACCCCGAGCACTTCGCGGATCGCTGGGAGAGCAATACCCGAGCCATCAAGACGTGGCTCGGGACCGGTGATCTGCGCAAGGTGATTCTGGAGATCTACAACCCGGCAACCGACAAACTCGTGACCCGATGGGATATCGACATCGTGTATGGGTGGTCCGATGGCGACGGCAGCTTCTGGACGGATACCGAGCAGTTGAAGTACGCGATCAAGAAAGCTGGGCTGCTGCCATCGCAGGCCAAGTACAAGTTAATGCTCGATACAAAGCCAGGGCGGCCTGATGTGGAGGGGTGGAGCAAAGGAAGTTATCGCTCGACGGATGGAATGGTCAAGCAGAGCCTAGGCTCGACTGTCGAACACAGCGGCCTGGCGGGTCAGGCCGGATATTGGAGGCAACGCTGATGCTGTCGATCGATGAAGCTTTTCGCAAGTTCAAGTCGCGTCTGGAACTCAACGAACGCGAACAGAAGAATGCCTCGCAACGCCAGAACGAAGTGCGGGACTACCTGCAGACCAAGTTCGGCATTGCGCGCAGCTTCCTGACCGGGTCCTATGCTCGATACACGAAGACGAAGCCGCTCAAGGATATCGACATCTTCTTCGTGCTGAAGGACTCGGAGAAGCATTACCACGGCAAGGCCGCATCGGTAGTGCTGGATGATTTCCACTCTGCATTGGTGGAGAAATACGGTTCGGCGGCCGTGCGCAAACAGGCGCGCTCGATCAACGTGGATTTCGGTGTTCACATCGACGCGGAGGACAACACGGACTACCGGGTGGTCAGCGTGGATGCGGTGCCCGCATTCGACACCGGCGACCAGTATGAGATCCCCGATACGGCGTCCGGAAAGTGGATCAAGACGGACCCGGAGATCCATAAGGACAAGGCGACCGCAGCGCACCAAGCCTATGGCAATGAGTGGAAAGGTCTCGTGCGCATGGTGAAGTACTGGAACAACAATCCCAAGCACGGCGATCAGAAGCCGGTGAAGCCCTCGTTCCTGATCGAGGTAATGGCCCTTGAGTGTCTTTACGGCGGCTGGGGAGGATCGTTCGATCGCGAGATCCAGTCGTTCTTTGCCACGCTTGCCGATCGTGTTCATGACGAGTGGCCGGATCCCGCCGGACTTGGCCCGGCGATCAGCAACGATATGGATGCCGCGCGCAAGCAGCGCGCGCAGCAGCTGCTGTTCCAGGCGAGCCAGGACGCAAGCATCGCCATCGACCACGCGCGTCGTGGTCGCAATATCGAAGCGCTTCGCGCCTGGCGCGCACTGTTTGGCCCCAAGTTCCCACTGTCCTGATTCCATCGGCTTCCATACACGTCCCATCGAGGTACAGCATGTCCCAGTGGTCGCTTTCCCAGCTCCTGTCGTCCCTGCATGAAGACATCCAGCAGCGCTTGTCCGTAGTACGCAAGACCTTCGGTCACCCGGGTACGAAGGGGGATGCGAGCGAGAACGTCTGGATCGACATGCTGGATACCTATCTGCCCAAACGGTACCAGGCGGCGAAGGCGCATGTGGTGGACAGCCTGGGGAACTTCAGCCAGCAGATCGATGTGGTGGTGTTTGATCGGCAATATTCGCCTTTTATCTTCACCTACGAGAACGAGACGATCATTCCAGCCGAAAGCGTGTACGCCGTGTTCGAGGCCAAGCAGACGGCTGACGCGGGGCTTGTGGCCTATGCCCAGGAGAAGGTCGCCAGTGTGCGCAGGCTGCACCGCACGAGCCTGCCGATCCCGCACGCTGGCGGGACCTACCCAGCGAAGCCGTTGATTCCGATTCTGGGTGGCTTGCTCACCTTCGAGAGCGAATGGAGTCCTGCATTGGGCCCATCCATGGACAAGGCGCTGAACGCAAACCTCACCGAGGGGCGTCTGGACATCGGATGCGTTGCCGCCCACGGGCACTTTTTCTATGACCAAGCCAGCGGCGCGTACAGCTACACCAACGAAAACAAGCCGGCGACCGCGTTTCTTTTCAAGCTGATCGCGCAGCTTCAGTTCAGTGGAACGGTCCCCATGATCGATGTGGAGGCTTACGGTCAGTGGTTGACCAAGTGAGGGGTCGCTGTGGCAAGCATACGTTCGGAGTACCACCGGTTCCTGGCGCACTTGACGCAGCGGCACGTGCACGACGACGTGCGCCGGCTGGCGCACCTGGTGCTCGATCACCTGCAGCCACTGGCCGAGGTCGGTGCTGCACGCCGGGGGCGCTCCACGCGCTTGGCGCCGCTGGCCATCGCGCATCTGGCGCAGATGCCTGTCGCCTACGACGGGGACGCGCGCGGCCCCGAAAACGGGCCGGCGCTCGGGCGACTGCACCAGCTCGAAGTCGGGCCGTTTCGAGGATTCATGCGGCAGGAGACGTTCGACCTCAGCCATGACATCACCTTGGTCTACGGTGCCAACGGCACCGGCAAGAGCAGCTTCTGCGAAGCCTTGGAAGTGGCGATGCTCGGTTCGATCAGCGAAGCGCAGGCCAAGCGGGTCGACCAGCGGACGTACTGCAACAACGCTCGCCTGCGCCGCCACATCGCGCCAGTCCTGTCGTCTACGGCGGCGGGCGAGGCGCAGGCCGTCCAGCCCGACGAAGCTGAGTATCGCTTCTGCTTCATCGAGAAGAACCGCCTCGACGATTTCGCCCGAATCGCCGCGCGGACCCCGAGCGATCAGCGCCAGCTCATCGCCACCCTGTTCGGCGTGGACCAGTTCAGCGAGTTCGTGCGCGGCTTCAACCCCTCGCTCGATCAGGACCTGATGCTTGCCGGCGTGCAGGCGGCGCAGCTGGCGCAGCGTCGCCTGCAGTTGGCGAACTCCGAACAGACCATCGCCGCCTACCCGCAGAAGATCGCAGCGGTCGAGGGCCTGGAACAAGCTTTGGCGCAGCGCATGTCACCTGGCGCGACCTATCAAACCTGCGTGGACTGGCTGCTGGGTACGCCGCAGCAGCAAGGACGGCTACCGTATGTCCAGGCTCAGCTGGACGCCAACCCGCCTGCCATTCACGAGGTGACCCAGGCCCGCCTGCAAGCGTTGCTGGCAGAGGCCTACCGCGTCCAGGGACTGTGGCAAGCGTCTTCCGCGCAACTCGCGGCCCGCGCCGGCGAGGTGTCGTACGCGAAGCTCTACGAGGCCGTGCAAGCGTTGGCGGACGGGGCGACCGCGTGTCCGGCATGTGGAACCGAACTGGCCGCCGTGGCGCAGGACCCGTTCGCCAGGGCGCGAATGGGCCTGGAGCAGCTCGCGCAACTGGCCGTCCTGCAGCAGCAGGAGGCCGGGCATCGGACACAGTTGAGCGAGGCGGTCCGAGCGCTGTGTGACGAAATGCGCCGCGTGGTGGCGGCGGCTGGGGTCGCTTGTCCTGCCGAATCGCAGGCCGCGGGCCTGCCACTGCTGCCTCCCACGTCGGCGGGCAATTGGCTCGGCGGCGGGGTGAATGGGGACCAGCGCGCCTGGCAAGCCCTCTTACGGATCGCACAGATCATCGAAGGCTTCGACGCGCAGGCGCGCGACGTGAATGCCCAGCGCGGCGCGATGGCCCAGGAGCGGGACCGCCTGCAACAGCATCAGCTGGAGATCGAACGGCTGCGGACCATGCGCACGACTGCGGATCAGGAGCTGGCGGCCGCCCGCCAAACCGTGGCCCAATTCGACGACGCGAACCGCGGCCTGATCCAGGCGGCCACGGACGAAATGCCGGTGGTGGTGCACCATCAGCGGGTCAAGGCCGCCTACGACGGTTTCCTGCCCGAGATTCAGGCATACCTGACCGCTCTGCCGGGGGTTCTGCTACAGGGGCTGGGAGACCAAGCCCGCCATCTCTACAACGCATTCAACCGGGCCGATCCGCCCGGCGATCTGCTGCACGCGCTGTGGTTGCCCGTGGCCGAGAACGGCAAGATCGAGGTGGAGTTCGCCGGCGAGCCGGGCGCGCGCTACGACGCGTTGATCGTCTTCAGCGAAGGGCACATCAAATGCCTGGGCCTGGCGATTCTGCTTGCCAAGAACCTCGCGCAGGGCTGCCCCGTGGTCATATTCGATGACGTCGTCAACGCGATCGACGACGACCATCGCGATGGCATCTGGCGTACCTTCTTCGAGGACGGTTTGCTCCACGGCAAGCAGGTTATCCTCACCTCGCACGCAGAGGAGTTCCTGCACCGCATCCAGCAGGAGTTGGGCGTGCGCCGCGCCGCGGCCATTAAGCGCTACAAGTTTCTCCCGCATCAGGGAGAGCACGAACTGCGGGTCGACAGCGACCCGCTAGCGAAGAACTATGTTCTTCTGGCCCAGCAGGCGTTGGCGGCTGACGAGAAACGCGAGGCACTGCGTCAGGCCCGGCCGGCGCTGGAGAGTCTGACGGACCGCCTGTGGACGTGGCTGGGTCGGCGGGCGGACGGCCGGATCGACATCAAGCTGAGCGGGCCCCGCGCGCCTTGGGAGCTGAACAATAAATGCACCAAGTTGCGGTCGGCCGTCGAGCGTATCGCGGCGCAACATGCGGGTGCGCCGGATGCCGTAGGGGCGTTGGTCCGGCTGCTCAATGTCAGCGGTACGAGTATTGAATGGGGTTACCTCAATAGCGGTGTGCACGACGCTCAGCGCGATCATGAGTTTGATCGGGCGACGGTAAGAACGGTCGTCGAGGCGGTTACGGCGTTGGATGCTGCTCTTGATACCCTGCAGAACCGATGAACGGCACACGGCTTTGCAGAGCCGTGCCGCCCGTGTCACCTCATAAGTACTTCTTGAAGCTGCCTGCGGTCAGGCTGACTGCCATCCCCAGCAACGCCGCGCTGGGCAGCAGGATGACCAGAGGATGCACCGATATGGGCAGAGCGAGATAGGTGGCCCAAGGCAGCACGGCCAACGGCATCAGGCTGGCCTTCGCGCGGTGGTAGATGAAGCCGGATTCGCGGCCCGCGCCGAACCGGCGCACATCCCGTCGCACCAGGCCGTCAATCAGGCCGACGAATGCCGCCGTGAGGATCAGCGGCAGCGTGAGCACCAGGACCAGCAGGCGCACCAGGAAGGTGAGCGTCGTGAAGGCCGCAGCGATCAGGTAGCTTTCGGCCCAGACATAGACTTGGCTGATGTAGTAGCGGAAGTTGCGGCTCTGCCCGTGGCTGGGCGCGCGGACGCGCTCGGCGGTCTGGCTCATGCGCTCCAGCAACCCCGAGCGCACGAACACCCACTCGTACCCGGTATCCACCAACTCGTGCGCCGTGCGCCCGGGCTCCTGTACCACCACGCTGCGCGTGAAGTGGTTGGACAGGTGCCCGAGTTCGTACCGCAGCATCTGCTGGGAGTGGCGCCAGCCCTGGTCCTTCCAGAACAGGTGCATGCCGGCGCACTCCACCACGATCGAGAACAGCAGCGAGCCAATGAGCACCCCGAGCAGCCGGAACGGTAAGGTGATGGTGCCGACGATCAAGCCTTGGCGATGGTTCTGCTCCCGCTGCGCGGTCGAGGCGGCATCCTTCATGGCACGGCCTCGTTGCCCGCGCCATCGTCGGCGCCGGTGGCCACCGCGCCGGGCTCGGCCGCAGCGGCATCGTCCAGCAGGTCGTCGGGCAAGGCCGCATCCTGCAAGGCCGACGAGCTGGTGAACTCCCACCACTGCGTGGCCTCGCTGTAGCTCTGGCGCATGTACCCGGCCAGTTGCTGCAGGTCCGCCGGCATCACTTCATCCGGGTCCGGCGCCGGCAGCGGCATACGCACCTTCCAGAGCTGGCCGCCCTGCAGCAGCGCGAAGCACTGGCCCTTGGGCAGGCCGACGACGTGTGACGGCTCGATCATCGGCACGCTGGCCATGCTGATGCGGTCCTGGGTGTTCGACGTGAAATCCGTCGCGCCGCGGATGTCTGAGCTGTCCGTCGCGCCCGAGACGATGGTGGTTGTATAGACCTCGACCTTCGGCAACTGCCTCGTCAGCAGTTCCGCGGTGGCCGTCTCGCGCACGCGCAACATGAATAAATTGTTGAAATTCCCGATCACTTGGCCGGCCTTCGCGCGATTTCCGATGCGGGCCTCGATGTCCGAGAGCGTCTGCGTGTACGCCGTGACTTGCAGGCCGGCACCGCCGCCCTTGTTGATGAGCGGGATGAATTCATCGCCCATCAGTTCATTGAATTCGTCCGCGTGCACGTTGATCGGCACGCGAGCGCCAGCCACTGCGCCGGGCAGGCCATCGTCGATTCCGTGCTTGTAGATGTGTCCGGCCACCGAAACCAGGTCAGAGAACATCGAATTGCCGACCGCTGCGGCGACCTCGGCGTCAGACAACGCATCCAGACCCACATAGACGATGGCCCGCTTTCGGATGACCTGCATCCAGTCGAAGATCGGGCGCGGGTCGGCCAGGTCGGAGTAGTTCGGCGCCAGGAGCTGGGCGATCTTGCCGCTCGTGAGCTTTTCCAGCAGCGGCAGCAGCGATGCAACGATCTTGTCGAAGTAGGTCTTGTCGTAGCGCACCGCCGAGCGCAGGCCATCGAGCACAGGGTCGTAGTTGCGCGCCTGGGAGAGGTATTGCTCCAGCGCCACCACACGCTTCTCGCGCCCGATCATGTTCCTTGGGATGTTCTTCTCGTTGAGCTTGGCCTCGATCTGGACGATCACCTCCCAGGCCTTGGGCTCCGTCTTGGCAAAGTAGTGCTGGGCGTACTCAATGAACAGCGCGTCGATGTTGATGACGTGGCGCTGGATCAGCATGTAGTCCGGGCGCTGCCCCAGTTCCACCAGGGCGCGGGCGATGATGTTCACGAAGCGCCATGCGAACTCGCGGAACGCCGCGCTGTTGCCTTCGCCGGAGAGCTGCCCCGCGATGCGTGTCGCCACTTCCGAGATCCGACCGAAGCGGCCCACGGCGTTGTAGCGGGCGCTGATTTCCGGCCAGCCCAAGTGGAAGATGTAGAACTCGCCTTCGCGGCCAGCGCGCTGGGCTTCGACGTACATCCGTTTCAAGAGATCGGCATCCCCCTTGGGGTCGATGACGATGACGACCTCATGCTCGCCGGCAGCATTCCTGCGGCGGATGTCCTGCGTGACGAACAACTCGGCCAGGCGCGTCTTGCCCACCCGCGTGGTGCCCAGCACCAGCGAGTGCCCGACGCGCTCGCCCAGCGGCAGGCTGACGTCCACTTCGTCGGGCTCGATGCCGTGCAGCCTTGGCAGGCCGCCGACAGGCGGCAACGGGCGCACGGGGTTGAAAGGCGCGTCCCAGCCGGTGAGCTTCGGCAGGCGCGAGAGCGGCAATGGCGCGAATTCCAGCCGTTCCTCCAGGCGCCTGGTCAGCCGGTAGGCCGGCGTCGGCTCGACGTAGCGGCGGAACTCGGGCCGGTACGTCTGCATCAGCCGATGCGTGTGCTTCTGCTCCCAGAGAAAGCCGCGCCCCACGAATAGGCGCTGCTGGCTGACCGGCACGTCCTTGCTGGTCATCACGTAACGCGGCAGACGGCGGATGTTGCGCCGGTAGCGCAGGATGATGCGGGCATCGCGGTAGCGGATCGCGCCGTAGGCGCCGAACGCCAAGGCGCTGCCGATGCCCATGGCCGGGCTCAGCGCGAGCGACCATGGGGCCACCAGGCACAGAAACGCGGCGCCTGCACACGCCGCGACGGTGTATAGCTCCACCGCTGGGCGTAGCAGAACCTCGACCGGCTGTTTGCCCGACATGGCTTCATTGCTCGATGCCGGTGGCCGTGATCAGCGCCGGGTAGTGCCGCAGGCCCAGGCGATCGGCCAGGTCGTCGCCGGCCACGGGCGCGAGCGGCACGCCCGGCACCAGGGCGCGCAGCCGCGCCAGGCCCTGCGCGGTCTCGACGTTGACGACCAGGCCGACCGCGCCACGTTCGCGCAAAGCGGCGGCGCGGCGCTGCAACCAGGCCCGGGAAGCCTCGTCGTCGCCGATGACCACGAACGGCCGCAGGCCGGGCGCTTCGATCACCCGTCGCGCGACGGTGCCGGGCGTGAGCTTGGCGCTGCGCACCGGCAGCATCGCGGCTTCGTCCGCCCGTGTGGCAGGAACCTGGGGCGTCGGGATGGACGGCCGCGCCGGTGCGTTGGCGCGCGGCTGGAGATTCAGGGCTTCGTAGTACGGCAATGCCGACGTGCCGCCACGGTCCTCGACAACGATCAGTGGCTCGCCGGCACGCGAGGCCAGCGGCAGGCCTGACAGCAGCATGAGTAGGCCCGTGAACGCGAGATGGGCGGGATGGGGTTTCGTCATGGGGAGGTCTCCTGGCGCGCCGCGAGGACCGCGGCGGCTGGTCGCGTGCCCTGCACGCGGGCAAGGTGGCGCGACACGCTGCGCCGATAGCGGGCGGCGGGCTCGCCGCCTGCGGGGCGGTGGTAGCGGCCGATCGCCAGCAGCCAGTCCTCGCCGGGGGTGTGCTGCTCCTTCAGGATCTCGGCGGCAACGGCCAGGTTGCGATACGGATCCAGCAGGTCGCACGCGCCGGTAAAGCGGTGCTTGTGGTAGCCGAGGTTGATCTGGCCCAGGCCCGCATCAATGCGCGTGTGCGGCGTGGCGCGCATCGCCTGCTGCAGGCCAGCGCAGGCGTCGGCGCGCGTGGCGAAGCGGCGCGACTGGCCGGCGACGTTGAGGGACCACGGCCACGGCACCAGGCGCCCGTTGCGCCGGATGCCGCTCTCCTGCAAGGCCACGGCGTAGAGCACGGTCGAGGGGATGCCTGCGCGCTGGGCGGCAAGCTGGTAAGCCGGTGGCGGAACCTCCTGGGCCAGGGCGGCAACGGCATACAGGCCGGCAGTGAGCACCAGTGCGCGCAGGGGCATGGCTACGGCTGGCGCTGCCATTGGCCGTTCACTTCGCGCACGGCGGCGGGCAGATCGCCGGGCAGGCCCAGTGACAGCCAGCGGCCGCCGTCGTGGTTGAGCGTGATGCTGCCGGCGCGCACGCGCGCCGGGTCGATCTGCGCGCGCTTGGCCCAGTCGCGGATGCGCGCGTCATCCTGGCGGCTGCCCACCATGTACAGGTCGAACTCCGCGCCCGAGGATTGCAGGCGCTGCACGAGCTGTCCGCAGGCTGCGCAGCCGTCCTTGACGAACACCGCCATGCGGCCGCTGCCGCGCAAGGGACTGCTGGATGGGCCGGCGCCCGGCTTGTCGTCGGGCAGGTTCACGCGCTGCATCCCCGGATTCAGGCGCTGCCAGGCCTCGTCGTAGGCGCGCTGGTAGGCGAGCAGCTTCTCGACGCGGCGCGCTTCCACCTGCACCTGCAGTTCCGCATAGCGGCGCCGTTCTTCGTCCGTGCGAGCTTCGATGCCCAGGGCGGACAGCGGGTCCAGGTTGGGCGAGTAGATACCCAGCGGCCCATCCATCAGCTCGCGGTAGCGTGCCCATTCTTGTGGCTGCAAGCCCCATTCGGTTGCCACCCGGTCGTCCAGCACGCGGGCGGCCAGCGGGCGCTCCTGGCTCTGTGCGTTGCGCGCCGAGGTCGTTGCGGGCTGCTGCGCCCAGGCGGGCCATTGCGACGACGCCACCAGGACCGCGAAAAGGAGGATCGACGGCTTCATGGGGTGCTCCGGTCAGGGAATCGCCACGCGGCGGGTCTGGTTGCCGGCCTGGAACACTGCGGTGTTGCCCTCGATCGCCTGCAGGCGCCACGGGCCGACCGCATCCCCGGGCAGCAGCACCTGAAGTTGGGCGGGCGTGAAGTCCCCGATGCTCGGCGCGACGGACACGCTGCGCTGGCCGGCGCGCAGTTCGGCGCCGACGACGCGGAATGGCAGCGGCGGCAGCTCGGTCTTGGAGGCGGCGGACGTGCGCGATGCGCGCCGCTGGGCGGGTGCGGTGGCACGCGCGGCGGCTTGGCGCGCCTTGATCTGCTCGACCTCCGCGCGCAGCGCCTGGAGGTCGTCGGCCGCTGCGTAGCCACTGAGAGATTTCTCGACCTGGGCCGCGCGTGCTTCCAGAATCTGGCGGGTGTCTTTGAGGTCAGCGTCCGTCGCGACGGCCGGGCGCTGCTGGATGGCCTCGATCGTCTCGGCCAAGCCAGTTGCCTGCGCTTCCAGGCGTTGCAGGCGGGAATCCAGCCGCTCCTGGTCGGCCTGGTCGCTGAGGGCCTGGTAGCCCAGGGCCGCCAAGACGCTGAGGAAGATCAACCAGAGCCACATCAGGCTCTGCACCACCACGGCGGCGGTCGATCGCTGGGCAGGTTGCGGGGCGTTCATGGCTGGCCTCCCGAAACCATGGGTGCCAGCGGGAACGTCTGCACCGCCTCGGTGGCGGGTGGCTCGGATGGGGACTCGGCGACCGCGCGATCGCCGGGCCGCTCGAAGCAGATTTGCCGTGCGCGGTCATCCGCGTGCAGTTCCCAGGCCGGGCCAGCCAGCGTGAGCAGCGCATCGCGCAAGGTCATGGGGCCGAGGTGCAGGTGTACCGCCGGCAACGGCAGCGCGTACAGCTCGATCACGGCATGCGCGGTCTGGCACAGGCCATAGCCGCTGCGTTTGAGCACGTGCCGAAGCCCATCCCCGACCGTGGCGCGGGCATCCTCGGGCATGGACACGTCGATGGTCTGCAACAACAGGTCGCGCTGCGCCGCCATGGGTGCCAGTTCGACCAGTGTGTAGCGGGCGTAGCGCACGACCGGGATGTACTCGGAAGCCTCGGGTTCAGGCGCGGCCAAGACTTCCGCGATGGTGTCGGGCGCGACCGGCGCAGTCGTCGTCGCGCAGCCACCGGCCAGCACCGACCACAGCAGGCCGAGAAATCCCGCCAGAAGGCGGCGTTCGGGATAGTGAAACCACGGTGGAGAGGGGCACATAGCTCGGCGTCCTGAAACATCCAGCCCTCACCATCGCCGCTCAGGCCGCGAGCGGCAGCAAACAATGCGAACCAGGCAGCGTCCGATTTACCGGGAGCGGCAAAAAAAACGGCCCCGAAGGGCCGTAAGTGGAACGTGTCATGCGGCGACAAGCTGCCGGGCCAGTGCGACCTCGACGGAATCACCGTCCTGGTTCAGGACATCGAGCCCGGATTCGGGCACGTCGCCCGAGGTGGACTGCGAGACCATGATCTTCTTGGCCATCAGCTCCAGGCAGGTCATCTGCGAGGAACCGGCGTAGCCGAGGTAGATCACACGCACGGGCTGCTTCTGCCCGATGCGCCAGGAGCGGCGTGCCGCCTGCTGGAGCGAGTACACGTTGTAGCCCGACTGCATGAACACGATCGTCGGGAACTCCAACAGGTCCAGCCCCGTCTTGACCAACTCGGGGTTGGTGATGAGCACGTCGATGCCACGGTCCAGTTGCTCGGCGATCCAGTCTTCGCGGCGGCTGGCATCCACGCTCGCGCGCAGCACCGCCACCTTGAAGCCTTCCTGCTCCAGCAACACCTTCAGGCGCGACGTGGTGTCGCGCGTGCCGGTATAGACCGTGTAGGCCAGGACCTTGCGGCCCTGCGCCTTCTCCTCTTTGCAGATGTCGATCAGCTCACGCTCCTTGGGGCTGATCTCGAACTCGTTGAACTGAGCCGGGACAAACGCCAAGGTGTTGCGCGTGCGCGGATGCACCACGGTCTCCGACCGGAAGCAGCAATCCGGCCAGGCCAGCAGCACGTTGAGGACCACACCCAGCAAGGTCGTATCGCGTCGCGCCAGAGCCTGTTTCAGCTCGGCGGTCAGCCGACCCGCCAGATCGCGGTAGGCCGCGGCTTGCGCCGTGTCCATCGCGACTTCACGGAACTCCTCGTCATACGGCGGCAGGACGTTGCCGCCGATGTCCTTGAGCTTGAGGAAGATCGTGAATGGCAGGATGCAGCGCAAGACGCCCTTGGGGCCGAAGCCCGGGGCCTTGACCGTGCGCACCGATACCTTGGTGCCCTTGGCCGTCTTGTGCGCCGTGCCGGTGCTCTCGGAGTAGATGTCCTTCAACACCCCGTGATCGCGCATGAACGCCATCGCAGCCGAGGTCATGCTGCCGCTCGTGGTCGGGCGGTAGCCGTCTTCGATCATCCGCCCCGGAAGGGCTCGGAACAGCAGGTGAAAAAGATCATCACCGTAGCCGCCCATCAGCGTGCCAGTCAGCAGCAAGGTCTTGCGAGCCTTCGCCGCCAGCACGCCCATGGCCTGGCCCTGGGCACTGCCCCCGTTCTTGTACTCATGCGCTTCATCAGCGATGAGCAGGTCGAACGTACCTTGCGGCAAGTACCTCTTGATGAACTCCGAGGGTTGATAACCGCCCTCGCCAAAGCCGAACTCCATGTTGGCCATCGCACGTTCCATGCGCGTGGCTTGACGGTCGGAAAACACCAGCTCGCCGTTGCCATCCATGAGGTTGATGAACTCGTGGATGTTGTCGCCCAGCATCGAGGCCAGGAAGCCGTCACCGAACTTCTGCATCAGCTTCTGCGCAGTGACTTCCCCGATGGTCGGGATGCGCTTCAGGGCTTTGAGGACGGCCGAGGACTGGTCGCTGCCGGACAGGCTGCGCGGGCGGATCAGCGTCCACAGGGGCGCAGCGCAATGGCTGCACTTCCTGCGGTACTCCTCGGCTTCGAGCGCGACCGGGTTGACCGGCTCGCCGTCGAGGTCGGTGATGACCGTGCCGCAGTCCGGGCAGGCCGCCACGTCGCCGTGGCGGGTGCGCCGCTGGGTGAAGACGGGCTTCCAGTGGAAACCCATCCGCATCCTGACGCGCCCCAGGACGAAGAACTCCTGGCCCGTGGGCTGCACGCCCAACTGCTCACGCAGCTTGAGGAGCTTGACGAGCGTATCCGGCCCATTGAGCACCCATACCTTGGCGCCGGCCACCGTCTCCTGGATCTCCCGCCGCCACTTGTAAACCAAGTGCGGTGGCGACAGGACCAGAGTGCGGCGGTAGCCTTCGGCGTTGAGCACGGCGGCCGCGGCGATGCCAACGGTCGTCTTACCACAGCCCATCTCGCCATTGACGATCGCGGCGCGTTCGCCACGGTCGATCAGCAGCTCGGCGGCGGCGTGGACGACTTCGGCCTGGGCCGGGAACAGCTTGCGTTTGAGGCTGGCGACGATGAGCTGCCGGTGCGCCTGCGGTTGGCCGGTATAGACAGGCGGGTTGGCGCTGTTGAGGGCGTCGAGCAGTTCGTCGCCGAACTCGCCGACGAAATCCTGAAGGCTCAGGGTCAGAGGGGATGATTCCGCGTCGAGCAGTTCGCCCTGTACGGGCGCGGCGTCAGCGGCAGTGGTTTCGAGATCGAAGGACATTGTGATGCTCCAATGAAAAATGGGGCATGCACCACCCCCAGCGGGGCAATGGCATGCCCCGTGGTGGGAAGGAAATCGGCGCGCGGCCGAAGGTGGTTGAAGATGCTGGCCTGAGTGGCCTGCGGGTGAACCGTGCTCAGTCTTCGGACGGCAGCACGATGGCAGTGACGCTGCGCCCCGCATCGGTGATGATGCGAATGGCGAGTCCCGGGTGGATCACATAGTGCGATTCCAGCGACGCGCCCGATTGAAGTGCAACGCCGTTGGCGTGCCATTGGCAGACGTTGACGTCACCCCAGTCGCCACGGGTGTGGCGCCTGAAGTACGGAATCGGGTCCAGGCGACCCGCGCGGACAAGGCGATCAATGCCTCGGCTGAAGATGAGCGCCCCGATGGGGAACGCCAGCCTCTGGCAGTAGGTTTCGATGCGATGCGATGCCATGGGCTCCTCCTTGAAAGGCTATTGAGCCACGACACCCCTGGCGGAGTGAAGTGGCTCCGTCAAGTGGATGGGATGACGAGGCGGCGCCTTCAGATCAGGTCGCGCTCTTCGGGAAGCTGGACCACCGTGGTCTGGTGGTCTTCGCTGGTCTTCACGAGCAACACCAGTTCCGGCGTGATCCGGTACTGGGAGATCATCAGGTTGTCCTGTTGGATTGCGACGTCGTTGGCTTGGCGGGTGGCCTCATCGATCTCGCCCCAGTCCCCGCGCACATGGCGCTGGACATAGGCCAAGGGGTCGATCAGGCCTCGCCGAGCCAGCCAATGCACCTTCTCGCTCAACTTCAACGTACTCGGTGCGAACAAGGGTTGCTTGCGCGGCGCAGGCCGCTTGAACGGATTGGGGAACATGGTGTTTCTCCTTCGATGTGGTACAGCAGGACGGCAGCGCGTCCGGTGGATCAGCGAATGGTCAGCACCTCGCCCCTTGTCGGGGAGCCAGGCGTCATGTCCCACGCGCGGATAACGGGCACAAACTTGTCGGTGAGGATGCGTGTCTCGGCGATGGAGCCGTCTTCGCGTTCGGTGAATTCCCGCTGGAGCGTCTTGTCCTTGTGGGTGTCACCTTTGACGACGAGCACGCGCCCCGTCTGGGAGCGCACGACGCCGGAGATCGCGCCCGCGGCCAGAGCCAGGGCGAGATGCCAGTGGGACAAGGCCCGCGCCGGTGGACGCAGCGACTGCTGCGCGGTCCCCAAGTGCGTGTCCAGCGACGGCCAAAGGCCTTGCAGCCGGCCAACCTCGTCGGCGAACTGTTCGGGCTCCATCGTCACGCGGAAGAAATGCTCCGGCTCGGCCGGACTGGCGGGGACGATGTACGGCAGGAACGGCCATTCGCTCGGCAGTTCCTCGGCTTCGACTTCGCCAAGCCCAACCTGCAGCAGCAGATTGCGCACGGCCTTGACGCCATCGGGTGCCAGCTCCCGCTGACGGACCCGGCGGCCGAAGATCACCACCTGCTTGAACTGCGTTTCCACCGCTCGGTAGATACGCAGATCGGTGTAGTGGCGCGTCAACCAGCCGACCAGCTCCGCGTCGAGCACGTAGCCGGGGACGATGAAGACCAGCACGCCGCCGTATTGCAACAGCGACAGCGAACGCTGATAGAACAGCTTTTCGAGGCGGGCACGGCCCTGGCCCTGATAGCCGATGTTGCCGTTGACGTCCTTGGACAGGTCGCCATACGGTGGATTCAGCCACAGTAGTCCGAAGGACTGCTTGGAGATCATCGTGTCCATCAGGTCCGCGTGCAGGCAGTGATCGACCAGGCCGCGGGCATGGCGCGCCCGCTCGGCGTCGAATTCGACGGCGAACGCCTTGGTCTGTTCGCGCCCGAGGGCATGAGAGGCTTCGGCGATTGCCACGCCTTCACCGGCGCAGGGATCGAGGATGCACATCGGCCCGTCGCTGGGCATCAGTGCGTTGAGGGCTCTTTCGAGCGTGGGTTCGTCGGTCGGGTAGTACCCATTTTTGGCGAAATTGCGGGCGAGCCGCGGGAACATGAGAGCCATGGAAGTCTCCTGGTTGGCGGGGATGAATGACGGAAGCACGCCAAGGCGTGCCTCCGAGGGTGGGTCAAGCCGCTACCGCTTCCGGCGTCCAAATCTTGGCCGGATAGGGATAGGCGGTGAGCGCGTCACTGCGGATCAGGGAGCCCAGCGCCAAGCTCAGCGCCGGCACGTCGATGGCGAGCCGATGGCCTTCCAGCGGCCCGAGGGCGAACGGAAGGCGGGCCAGCATCTCGCGGCTTTGCAGCAGTTCCAGCACGGTCTCGCGCCAGTGGTCGAGCAGCGGCAACGGGCAGGTGTCCCGCACCAGCATCCACAGGCGGTCAAGCCGGTGGGCGCTGTCACGTGGCAGCAGTGCCAATGCGCTGGCGTTGGCCTTGTCGGGCTTGACGCAGCGCCGGTCGAACAGCCACACGTTGGACAGCGAACCGAACAGCGTTCGCCGGTAGGCGCGCGTGATGCGCTTTTCCAGGCGATCGACGTTGCCGATGAATACCGGGACGCTGCCGCCCTGGTCGGTGATGACGTGGAACTGGTCCAGTCCCTGCTCGTCGCGCCCGAGGGTCAGGCGTGCAAGGAACTGCTGGACGGCGGTGTCCCGCGCCCAGATGGACAGGAAGATCAGGTTGCCCTGGTCATCGCCGACGCAGGCGTCGGCCATCACGTCCGGGCATTCGTCGATGCGGTACAGCGTGGAAGAAGTGTTTGCGGGCATGGTGGTGTCCTCGGATGAACGGGAACAGCACCGCCCGCTGGGGCAAGTACTGCCCCAGGGGGTGGAAGAAAACCGCTCAGTCCGGCTCGAACTGTTGGGTGTGCGGATTGAAGTGAAGCGCCTCGTCCACCGCGGTGATCGGCGTGAAGCCGTCCAGGTAGATGTTGTTGAGGTACTGGTCGCGGTAGGTCAGCGCCTGCCGTGCCTGCTCCTCGGTGAGGCCGTTGTCGATGAAGTACCCCAGCATTTCCTCGTCGGAGGAAACTTCGTCGTTGGACAAACTGCCTTCAACGAGCTTCAACAGCGAGAGCGGGAGTGCAGCCAGGATCGGGTCCATGTCGGTTCCTCCTGGCTCAGGCCAACAGCGCCGCGGCGGGTGCCGTGACAGCCGTGGGTGTGCGCCGCCGTGCGTGGTAGGCGCGAACGCCTGCACGCCAGTCGGCGGACTGCTCCGGTGCGAGGTCCAGATAGGACAGCGGGCACGAGTAATAGTACGGATGCATGGACTCTTCCAGCGGCTTGTAGCCCCACTGGTTGCCGCTTCGTTCCAGCAGATCGCAGCGGATGTAGCGCAGGGACTGGCCCGGCGCGAGATCACGATGCACACCTTCGACCTTGGCGGTCAGTTCGACCACGGACCACAGCACGTTGCTGCGCAATGCGTGAGCGATAACCTTCGCGCTGACGCGCTCGGTCTGCTGTGGTGCGATCAGTTCCGCGATCAGTTCAGACCGCGATTGGGGAGAGAAATACCAGCCCATGAGAGGCCTCCTCGAAAAGTTGAGCTGGAGGCCTCCCCGTGGGGAAGAACCCCCAGTGGGTGATGGAATGCCGCAGGTGCAGCGAAGGAAAACCTATGCCTTGCCCTTAGTCCCAGTCGTCATCGTCGCGATCACAACCAGCCGGGCAGCTGCCGAACTCGATCCCATGCGAGCAATAGCCGTGCTCCGCATTCCAGTCCTGGGTTTCCTGCCGTTCGGCCGGTGTTGCGTAGTCTCATTCCTGTGCGATCTTCAGCGCCTGTGCGCGCTGTTCTTCGGGCAATCGACCGAGTTGCGCGTCGATCGCCGAACTGAAGCGTTCGACGTAGTAGTCGTGAGACAGTCCGCAACCCTTGGTGGCTTGTGCGGCTGCCGTCTCGCAGAGAGCCCGCCACGCGGGTTCATCCAGCGCGGAGCGGGGGATATCGCAAGCGATGGTGGACATGATGAAGACCTCCAGAAGATGGCCAGGGCCTCCCCCGCATGGGGAAGGAACCCCGGCGGGTGGATGAAGAACACCGCGCATGCGGCGTCTGCGATCACGCAGGTTGCAGTTCGGCCTGGCGGCTCCACTCCTGCGTCTTGAAGTCCAGCGCGTAGCCCAGCTCGCCCAGGCGGACGATCTGTGCACGCAAAGCGCGGCGGTCGATGGTCGAATCCAGTTTCACGGACTCGCCCAGCGGCCACAGCAGGCCGAAGAGCGCGGGGTCACCGTCTTGGGTGCTGCCGGGGGCAGCAGCCTCAGCAGGTGGCGGCGCATCCACGCCAAAGGGCGTGGTATCGACCATCGGGTCCGCGGACGCCTGCACGGGTGCGGGCTTGGCGGGCCTGGACGCTTTGGTGGGCTTGGCCGGCGTTGCCGCAGGCTGCGCCCCTTGCTCTTCATCGAGCGGATCGACGTCCTGGGTGGCGAAGCTGCGGGCTTCGTCGCGGCTGAGTTTGTCGATGCCGTTGAGCGTCATGCCGTCGAGGCTGGCACGGATCTCGAACCGCATGCCGCCGCCGACCGGATAGGACTTCGGGAAGATGTACCTGATGATGAATTCCCCGTCGTACTTGCCTTCGGGGTACTGCTCCAGCTCCGGGTCTTTGACCTCGAACGTACCGAGGTGCGTGGCGAGGCGGCCAACCGTGAACGGGCCGTTCTTGCCGCGGATGGTACGCAGCGTGAGCTGGCCGGGGACGACGATGGGCGCAACCGATTTCTCGGGTGCCAATGGGGTTGCCATGATGGTTCTCCTGATGATGAATGACGGGCCGCCGACGGCACCCGGTGGATGAGAGGAAATGGCTTCGCCCGAGGTGGGCGAGGTCCGCGTGGCATCACGCCTTGAGCTGGCGCATGCCTTCGGCCAGCAGCCACAACGCCCGGTTCAGGCGCAGGTTCTGGTCGATGCCTTGCACCGGACGGGTGCGCTGATTGCGGCCGTTGGCCGTGCGTCCGTTCAGGCCCCCTTTGACGAGGTTCTCCTGGACGCGGTTGAAGACGGCCCACAGGTCGTTCTTGCGGTCGTCCCATCGCCGGGGTGCCAGCAGTTGGCACTCCGTGACAGGCGTGGACTTGGCTGGATCGTCGTACTTGAGTGCGAGCGCGGAGTTTGCAAAGACCTCCGCTTCGCCCTCATCGAGGGTGATGGTGCGCATCGCATCGCGCGCGTTCTGCACGCGCTCGAAGCCGTCGAGGACTCCGTAGGCACCTTCGATCACCTGGCTGACCACGTCGCCCTTGTGGGGAACGCGGATGTCGGCGGTGGTGTCACCGCAAACCAGGCCGTTGTGGCAGACGAACCGGAACATGCCGGCGAGCATCTGATAGCTGCTCGTGCCGTCATGGCTGTTGAGCAGGATGATCTCGTTCGCCTCGTCGCCGTTGATCTGGCTTGCATGGCGAAGTCGGATGAGGTGCTTCGTGTACTCGCGCCGGTCTTCGTTGCGCACGCGCGTCTGACACACCATGAAGGGCTCGAAGCCCTCCTGGCGCAGCTTGGTCAGCACGGTCGAGGTCGGTATGTAGGCATACCGATCGGACCGGCTCCCATGTGGAGCGTCGGCGAAGATCGACGGAACGACGGCACGAATGCGGTCGTCCGAGAGTGGGCGATCAGAGCGCAGGATCGGGGATTGCGGAGCAAAGCGGGATACCAGAGACATGGCTGATCTCCTTTGAGAAATTCGACAACCGCGTGGCCGTGAGACCACGCGGAACTCGGGGGATGAAATGCGCAAGCACGCGTCCTGGGGACGCGGCGTACGTGGGGAGGAAAAGCGACAAGGCCCCGTGAGAGGCCGTGCCGGATCAGAACGAAGCAGCCAATGCCGGCTCCTGCTCCTGGACTTGCGCCTCGGGCTCGCGCTCGGCGGGCTCGGTGGCCGTGTCGATGGCATCGTCGGCTTCGGACGCGGATGCGTCTTCGGCCGGCGGCGCCTCGGCTTGCGCCTGGCTCGTCGGATAGACCTGGGTGCCGTCGATCTTGATGAGACCGATGTGGACCAGCGTCGATTCCAGGCTGGCGGCCGGTTCCCCGGCGTGCTCACCCTTGGTGCGGATGTACGGATCGATCTTCATGTCGTTCAGACGGAAGGCGATCAGCACCTTGCGGTCACCCTCGATGGCCTGAACGCACCGGCGAACCAGGTGCTCGGCTTCCGGGGTGGCGACGATGGTGTCGAAGTACCGATACTCCGGTTCATCGACAGGCCCGGCCAGTGCCGCGACGGTGCAAGAGAGGAACGAGTCGCCAGCTTTTGGGGTGACGTCCTTCACACGATTGAGATAGCCGATGCCGCGGGTGATCAACTCGTGCTGCTCGATCGAAGCCAGTTCGGCCCGGTCGATCAGTTCGGCCTTGAGCAGTCGCGCCTTGAGGGACGCGGCGGCCTGACCCTTCTGCTCACCCTTGTCGCGGATGTACACATCGCCCCACAGGTCACCGAGGCGAAAGCGCACCAGCGGGCGCTGCTTGGGATCGTCAACGCCGATGTAGCGCTGAACGAGCTTCTTGGCCTCGGCACCCGAGACCTTGACGTCGAAGTAGCGGTAGCTGGGGTCCCGGGCGGGGCCGACCAGCGCGGCGATGGTGCATGCCAGGAAAGGCTGCGCACGGCGGCCGCCCCGGACGGGCACTTCACGGACACGCTGGATGTAGCCGATGCCCGAGGTGTGGAGGTCGAAATACGATTTCTCGTTGGACGTGGTGTTCATGGTGAATCTCCATTGGGATGAAGCGGAGACACACCGGCCCACGCATGCGGGGAAGGTGCGTGACCCCGCGGTGGGTTGATAAGGCGAAAGCATCCGCCACCAGAGGCTGGTGGCCGCTCGCGGAAGGATGCGGTGCGAGCTGGCTCGGTCACGCAGTGGGAACTGCGCCGCAACCTCGAAGACCGATGGTTGCCTGGCATGTCGCTGACGACGTCAGCAGGCATGGGGCCAGCATGGCGGGGCCTCGCGCGCGCGGCAGCAATCAATCGGCACCCGGGCGCTTCCCTTTGTCCGCGCCACCCGGCGCCTGTCACAGGCACTTGGCGCCGCGCAGGTGCTCGGGGGTATCGGCGCGCGGACGGCCGGGACGGCTCCAGGCGCCGCCACCGCGCGCGCCGATCAGCCGCCAGCCGGCGGCGCGCAGGCTGGCGCCACCTTCGTCGGGCATGGTGTAGGTGAGCAGGCGTATGTAGCCCAGCGCCCTTGCCGCCTGCCAGGCCGCGCCGTAGAGCTTGCTGCAGGCGCTGGGTGTGCCGTCGGTGCACAGCCGCGTGACTTCCAGCGTCCAGGTGCCGCGCGACCGGGCGGCCGACAATGGCCACGCCGTGGATCAGGTCGCTGTCGCTCAGCGTGACGGCCAGGGCGAACTTCGCGCCCTGGACCGGGCGGTGGTGGCGATGGTGCAACAGAACGAATGCATTGGCCGTGCGCAGCGACACCGGTAGGAGGTGCAGCCTCGGCGAGGTCGATGGCGTGTTCATGCGGTTGTCTCCGGTGGCATGCCGGCGTTGTGGCCGGCGGGGCGTGCCTCGGCGGCTGGAGACAAACGCGCACGCGCGGCGATGGCGGCGGTGCGAACAAAAGAAGGCCCCCGATGCGGGGGCTGCGAGGCGGTTGCCGCGTCAGGCGGGAGGCACCACTGCTAAGGACAGGTGCGTGGCGGTGGCGGAAAGCACGAGATCGTCCGCCGAGTGCTGGAGGCGCGTGAACAGGCCGTCCTTCGGGTCGAAATACTCCGCGAAGTCATCGCCGCCCAGCTCGCGGCCGGCGAGGTGCCACCAGTCATCGAACGGGTCGGTGTCCGGGTTGCATCCGACGGCGTAGGCGAGCAGTGCCTGGCGCCCATCCGGGCGACGCTCCCCACGCTCGGCGAGGAAGTACACGCCCTGATCCTTGACCAGGACAATGCGGCACTGATTGGGGACGTCTCAGAAAACGGAAAAAATCGTACGCTAAGCCGGTTGCAGCGGTCGTAGCGGCCTGAACTTGCCCGCGCCGATCTTGGCGCTGCTGCGCCAGAGGTAATCGCCGGTCAGGTTGATGTGCTCCCAGCCCAGCGGCGACAGGTACTGCAACAGGGCGTCATCGACAGTCTGGCCGTGACCGCGTAAGGCGTTTGAGGCCCGTTCCAGATAGACCGTGTTCCACAACACTATGGCCGCCGTCACCAGGTTGAGGCCGCTGGCCCGGTAGCGCTGCTGCTCGAAACTGCGGTCGCGGATTTCGCCCAGCCGGTTGAAGAACACGGCGCGGGCTAGCGCGTTGCGGGCTTCGCCCTTGTTCAGTCCGGCATGCACGCGGCGGCGCAGCTCGACGCTTTGCAGCCAGTCCAGGATGAACAGCGTTCGCTCGATGCGGCCCAGCTCGCGCAGCGCCACGGCCAGGCCGTTCTGGCGCGGGTAGCTGCCGAGTTTCCTGAGCATCAGCGAGGCCGTCACCGTGCCCTGCTTGATCGAGGTGGCCAGCCGCACCTTGGCGTTGATCGCCTTGCCGGACGCCTGGAACTGCTGCTGATGCTTGTGCTTGGCAGCGTTGAACAGCTTGCCCAGGATGCGGTCGTGCAGGTCGATGATTTCGTCGGTGACGGTGGCCATGCCCTCGATGGCGAGCGCACCAGGGTCGCGTAGCGGCGCTGTGCCTCGAACTTGGCCAGATCGGCGGGCGTCATCTGGCCGCCTTCGCGGGCGATCTTGAGCAGGCGGTTCTGGTGCACCGACCGCTCGATGCCGGAAGGCAGGTCGAGCGCCTGCCAGGCTTTGAGGCGCTCGATGTGTTCGAGTATGTGGCGCGAGTTCGGCTTGACGGGCGACTGGCGCAGCCAGGCCAGCCAGGTCGTCTTGCCGTTGTCGTGGCGCTTGAGCAGATCGTCGAGGCGGTGCCGGTGGGTGGCCGACAGGGGATCGGACAAGGCCGCGTAGATGCGGCGGTTGGCGCGGCTGTAGGCGTTCATCGAACACCTCCCTTTTCCTCATCCGGCGCAACAGGACAGTTGCTTCACGTCCTTGTTGAAGGTCTGCGCCGCGAGCTTCAGTCCCTCGACCATGGTCAGGTAGGGGAACAACTGGTCGGCCAGCTCCTGCACGGTCATCCGGTGGCGGATCGCCAGCGCGGCCGTCTGGATCAGTTCGCCCGCTTCCGGCGCGACCGCCTGTACGCCGATCAGCCGCCCTGAGCCAGCTTCCGCCACCAGCTTGATGAAGCCGCGCGTGTCGAAGTTGGCGAGCGCCCTCGGCACGTTGTCGAGCGTCAGCAGCCGGCTGTCGGTCTCGATGCCGTCGTGGTGCGCTTCCGCCTCGCTGTAGCCCACGGTCGCCACCTGCGGATCGGTGAACACCACCGCCGGCATCGCCGTCAGGTCCAGCGCCGCGTCGCCGCCGGTCATGTTGATCGCGGCGCGCGTGCCGGCCGCCGCCGCCACATAGACGAACTGCGGCTGGTCGGTGCAGTCGCCGGCAGCAAAGATGTGCGGTGCGCTCGTGCGCATGGCGCGGTCGATGACGATGGCTCCCTGCGCATTGACTTCGACGCCTGCCGCTTCAAGGTTCAGGCTGCGCGTGTTCGGCGCGCGACCGGTGGCGACCAGCAGCTTGTCGGCGCGCACTTCCCCCTGCCCGGTGGTGAGCACGAATTCCCCGCCCGCATAGGCAACGTGGCTCGCCTGGGTGTGGTCCAGCACCTCGATGCCCTCGGCGCGGAAGGCGTCTGTTACGGCTTCCCCGATGGCCGGGTCTTCTCGGAAGAACAGCGTGCTGCGCGCCAGGATCGTGACCTGGCTGCCCAGCCGGGCGAAGGCTTGCGCCAACTCGACCGCCACCACGGAGGAACCAATCACGGCCAGCCGCTCGGGGAGCGAGCTGCTTTCCAGCGCCTCGGTGGAGGTCCAGTGGGGTGTGTCCGCAAGGCCCGGGATTGGCGGAAGCGCCGGGCTCGCGCCGGTGGCAATCAGGCAGCGGTCGAAGTTCACCTCGTGCGTGCCGCCGTCAGCGGTCGCCACGGTCAGCGTGCGCGTGTCCCTGAACCGGGCCTCGCCGCGCAGCACGGTGATGGCCGGAGTGCTTGCCAGGATGCCTTCGTACTTGGCATGGCGCAGCTCCTCGACGCGGCCTTGTTGCTGGGCCAGCAGCCGCTCGCGCAGTACAGCGGGCGCTGCGGCCGGCAGGCCAGCATCGAACGGGCTTTCGCGGCGCAGGTGGACGATGTGCGCGGCGCGGATCATGATCTTGGACGGCACGCAGCCGACATTGACGCAGGTGCCGCCGATGGTGCCGCGCTCGATCAGCGTGACGCGGGCGCCTTGCTCCACGGCCTTCAAGGCAGCCGCCATCGCCGCGCCGCCGCTGCCTATCACAGCCACGTGCAGCGCTTGTTCACCGCCAACATGCTTCGTTTCGCCACCGAGCCAGCCCAGCGCCTTGTCTAGCAGGCCGGCAGGCTTGTTCGGCGTGTCGGTAAGCCGTGCGCGATAGCCGAGCGTGGCCACTGCGGCAACCAGCGGGGCCACGCTCACGCCTGCATCCGCCTCGATTTCGGCCTGCCGCTGCGGATAGGACACCGAGGCCGCGCGCACGCCGGGCACGTTCGTCAAAGCCTGCTGGACGTGCTCGGCGCACGACGTGCAGGTCATGCCTTCGATGTGGAGGGTGATCGCCTCGGCCATGATTACGCCCTCACTGCTTGACGCTGGACGGGTAACCCGCGTTTGCGGTGGCCTTGGTCAAGGCGTCGGCATTGGTCTTGGCCTCGTCGAAGGTGACGACGGCCTCCCGCTTCTCGAAGCTGACTTCGGCCTTCTCGACGCCGGCGACCTTGGACAGAGCCGTCTTGACCGTGATCGGGCACGCGGCGCAGGTCATGCCGGGCACCGACAGGGTGACGGTCTTGGTGGCAGCCCAGGCGGGCGCGCTTAGAGCGGCGGCCAGGGCGATGAGGGTGGTGAGGGTGGTGAGGGTGGTGAGGGTGGTGAGTTTCTTCATGGTGATCTCCTTTCAGTAGAACAGCGGCAGGACGTAGGGAAACGCGAGGGCAACCAGAACCAGGGCGGCCACGATCCAGAAGATCACCTTGTAGGCAGTCCGCACTTGGGGCACGGCGCAAACGTCGCCGGGCTTGCAGGCATGGGCTGGTCGGAAGATGCTGCGCCAGGCGAAGAACAGCGCGATGAGCGCTGCGCCGATGAAGATCGGCCGATACGGCTCCAGCACGGTCAGGTTGCCGATCCACGCGCTAGAGAAGCCGAGCGCGACCAGGACAAGGGGGCCGAGGCAGCAGGCCGAGGCGAGGACGGCCGCGACGCCGCCGGTCGCCAGTGCGCCGCGGCCGTTCTTGGGTTCCGACATAAGGTTCTCCTTCCGGGACTTCGCTTGATGCTGTAACGTTACTTCCGTAGTCAACTACGGAGTCAAGCGCCATGGAGAACGCTCAAGAGAATCTGACCATCGGGGCCTTCGCCAAGGCAGCCCGGGTCAACGTGGAGACGATCCGCTTCTATCAGCTCAAGGGCTTGCTACCCCAGCCGGAGCGGCCCTACGGTCGCATCCGCCGCTACGGGCAGGCGGACGTGGCGCGGGTGAAGTTCGTGAAGTCAGCCCAGCGCCTGGGATTCAGCCTGGATGAAGTCGGCCAGCTCCTGAAACTGGAGGACGGCACCCATTGCAGCGAGGCGGCCGAACTGGCTGCTCACCGGCTGGCCGATGTGCGCGCACGCATGGCGGACCTCACGCGGATGGAAGAGGCCCTGTCGACGCTAGTGAGAGAGTGCAACGCGCACCATGGCAATGTTTCCTGCCCGTTGATCGCAGCTTTGCATTGCTGCTAAAGGGCCCACTTCGGCTCTTAGCGTACGATTTTTTTCCGTTTTCTGAGACGACCCCTGATTGGCGATGGCTTCGGTCAGCACGGGGCGCAGGTCAGCGCCTTTGAATCGCAGTGACATGGATGAAATCTCCTGTGTGGAAGAATGAGAAAGGCCTCCATCCGATGGGATGAAGGGCCTGTAGTGCACGCGGCCGGAACGGCTGGAACGCCGTGGCGGATGCCTCGGGTCAGCCGCAGGACCGCCCGGTTTCGCTGCGGGGCGTCATGCCGGGACGGCCTGGCGCTTGCGGGCCGCTTTCGCGTCGAGGATGCTCACGTCGATCTGGCGCCAGCGCCCGTCGTCGATGAGCCTCTCCAGCACTTCGCCGAGCATGTCGAAATACACCTCGTCGTGCCGATCGACCAGTTCGACCGATTCACCGTTCTGACGGTGCAGTTCCACCACGTAGGTGTCTCCGCCGCGGTCGTAGAGGATCGTCACCCGGCCCTCGAACTTCGCGGTCGAGACCGTGAAGCTGATCGCCGGCGGGGTCTCGATGATCTTGGAGGGCGTGGGATCGACCCAGGTGAAGTCGCGGGCACCGGCATCCACCAGCATGTGGGTGATGCGCCGGAAGCGATCGGGGGCCGGCATCTCCTCCAACTGCTCGATGAGCTGGCCCAACTCCATGCACTGCGGCGTGGGAATGGGCAGCTTGGCCGGCGCCGAGCCGAGGATGTGCCTCGTGATGGTGTACGGCGTGCCGTCCGAAGTCTCCTCGGTGATGACCTCCGGCGTGTCCGCGCGCAGTCCGTCGAAGCGACGACGGGCATAGGGTTGGACATGCACCTTGGCGCCTTCGGCAGGAACCGTGGTCACCAGGCTGGGATCGAGCACCGCGAACTCGGAAGGCTTGAGCTTGACGACGATGGCATCGTCGGTCGCGGCGACCACCTTGCCGTCGAAGGGTTGGGGGTCGATGGCGAAGCCCAGCGTTGAGGACAGCGGCTGATCATCGAACACGCGGTACTTGAACGACCGCACGTTGCGGGGCACATGGCCTGCGACCAGCGAAGGCATCATGGATTTGATGAGGGAACGATCCATGGGGAAACTCCTTGAGGAAAAACAAGGGATTCCCCGCCCGCAAGGGAGAGGTCCCTTGTGGGTGGCGTGGATGGACGCGGTAGGTCCGTAGGAAGAAACGACCAGCACGGTTTCCCGCGCTTGCAGCCTCGAAGGTCTCGACTGCCTGGGCATGTGCCGGCAACGCCGACGAACATGGGGCAAGCATGGCCCTGGGGCGGTCTGCCTGCCCGCAGGAAACGGCACCGCACCACAACCGTTTTCCTGTGCTGCGGGCAAGAAAAAGCCCCTCGAAAGGGGCTGGAGGAATCAGGCTTGGTACACGAAGTAGTGCTCGCGCTGACGCGGAAAGAACACGTGTTTCCACGTGTCGCCGCTTGTGTTGCCACCGTCGAAGACGACCATTTCGTAGTCGTCAATGTCGGTGTCCACCAGATCGGCGCTGTCGATATGGCGCATGTGCAGCGTACCGCTCATGCGCTCGAACACCAGGATCTGGCCGATGGCGTCGTCCTGGCTCATGGCGTTGACGCAGGCTCCAAGCTGATTCTCGAAGTCGGGCGTGGGCAAGATGAGATCGGGGAACATGAGATTGCTCCTATGGAATTGAACCAGCCCGGCTCCTGGTGGGAGGCGGGCTGGCATATGGGGGATAAAGGGGAAGGCTTGCGCGTCGCGTGTCTGCTAGGTCTCGGCCAGTGGCAAGCCCAGTAGCGCGGGTGCGTCGGCATCGAGGATGAGGATGCGCACATCTGCCTGGCCGGCCAGTTCAAGGATGTTCGCCAGGTCGTCAGGCATGCCCTTGTCGCGGTGCTCCTGTCGAAGCTGCTCAGCACTGATGCCCTCGGCATATTCCAGGTTCTTGTCTGTCCAGGGCGTGGAGATCAGCTTGACGCCAATCGCCGGGCTGTACGGAACCCGAAAGGCGATGAACAGAAAAGCCTCCGGCGTGGCGAGGTCTGCCAGGTTGGCGAGGTACTGGCCGGTTTCCTGGCAGATGTGCGCGCTGCTGACTTCCCAGCACCGGCTGTAATAGCCGGTCTCGAAACTCAACCGCTGCACCACGTCTCGCGCGGCTTCGGCCGAATAGGTATCACCGACATGGACCGGGCGGCCGTCGAGGTCGTCGCCATGGATGGCATAGACCACGGCGCCCACCACGCCTTCGCCGTTGATGCCTTCAACAGCATCACATTCAGCAATCAGCTCGTCGCTGATGGCGTCAGTGCCGCTTTTGATCAACGCGAAGTCGCTGGTGACGATGCAAGGCGATGAGATCAGGTCGTTGTCGGAAAGATGCGCTTGGCTCGTGTGGATGGATCGCCAGACATGCGGGCTTCCGTCCCCGTAGCAGATGCACAGCGTTCGGACGACTCTCAGATTCCAGTAGCCGCGTACAAAGGGATTGGGATTCTGGGTCATGGAATTTCTCCAGATTGAATAATGGAGCCAATTCCCGCCACCGGGAATTGAACCCCGGTGGGTTGAAAGTGGAAAAAGCGTCAGGCGGCACTGATCGAGGGCTTTGGGCCAATCGGCGCAGGCTGACGGAAGAAAAATCGAGGGACATGGCCGCGTGGACGCATGTCCCTCATGGGCAGTGAACAAAAAGACGGTGGTATGCCGCAGACCGGCTCACCAACCGCTGTAGTTCACCAACAGATCGGCGATGACCTTGCGGCGTTGCAGATCGAGACCATCGAAGTCCGACAGTCCTTGGAAGTGGCAGCGCTTGAGCATGGCACCGCCCTCGCGCGCGTTGTAGAAGCTGAACATGGCGGACAGGAACATGCGTTCCCCGCTGCTCAGGACGCCGAGTGCGTCGTTGGCACGCAGCATGTCGGGACGCAGATCCCACTTGCTCTTTGCCTGGTTCAGGCCTTCGCGCGTGCCGTCGCCAAACCATTGCGGGCCTGCGATCTCGACGCCGCGCTTCCAGACCTCGAAGAAGGCTTGGGGCGCGGCGGCGAAATGCTGCTCTTCCCGCATGATCTGATCGACGACTTCCTGGGGCAAAAGCTGGTTCATGACGTGGTTCCTCCAGTTGGATCAGGGTGTGGCGAGCTGGGACCCGCCGCCTCTTTCGAGGGCACGTTGAGCCGCGGCATAGCTGCGGAAGTACTGGCAGGATTCCCGCGAAACGGGACCTTCTGTATCGCGCGTGCCGATGTAGTGGCCGGCGGCGCTATGCAGGATTTCGAGCGGCAGGAACTTGCCGCAATGGATCAAGGCCAACTGGCCGAAAGAGGCTTGCTGGGACGTGGACGGGCTCCTTGGAAAAAGCGGGGCCTCGTCCCTCACGGGATGGCAGCTCCCGCACGCGGTTGAGAAAAAAGCATCGGCGTCACGGGTGACGCGCGTCCGCAGACTCGATGCGATGGCGGACTGGCGGGTAGCGCGGAAAGAATCCGCGGCAGCCTGGAAACTCTGGCTGCTGGCATGGTGCTGACGAATCAGCGACACATGCGGGCAGCTTCATGCGCGAGGCGAGCCGCGTCAGCCGGAAATCGGCATTTGCAACAGCCCCGATTGGCGAACGCGGAAAAAAGAAAGCCCCGCAATAAGTGCGGGGCTGTCAGGAGGATGAGGCGAAACTGGGTCAGCGAGGCCTGTCGCCCAGTACATGCTGCTTCCACAGGGCGAATGCCTCGTCCGGTCCCAGCTCTGCGAGGATGACGATGGGCTGGCCCCGACGGGCACGCAGCGATGCGAAATACGCTGGCCGGTCGGCGATGGCGTTGAGCTTGATGCCCTTTAGGAACAGCAACTGGCGGGGGCGAACTTTGGTGGTAACGCAGGCATGATTGCGCTTGTTTGGGGCAAAAGGGCCAGCGAAGCGGGCGGACACGGCCAGAAAACCGCGACGAACTACTTGTACTTGCCAGGCGAGGCGAACGGGTGACATCAGCATATCGCTATGCGGTAAAGAAGACCGTCCTAAAGCTTGCAGGATCCCGGCATAGCTTCATCATCACCTCTCCGTGACGGCTCATTGGAACGAAAAAGGCCAGCATCGCCGTGATGGACTTTCATAATTGCCAGGTCAACTGGCTTGCGTGCTGTTTATTCACAGCAAGGCATTGCGACGTCGTTGCAGCAATCGCCGCCATCGCAACAGGGCGTTGCAGCAAAAGCGGCGGTGGGCGCTAGCATGAGGGCCAAGCCGCGGCCGCTCATGCTGGGGGCCGTTCTCTTCAGATTGGTGTCCTGCACCGTGTGCATTGCGAATTTCCGGATCGTCCCAATGTCACTGGGACTCCTTTGTGGCGGCCGGGTTCTCCACGCTCATGAACGACTGGGCCACCAGCGCGATCGCCCCGCCCACGATGGCCATGTCAGCGATGTTGAAGGCGGGCCAGTGCCAGCCGTGCAGGTGAAAGTCGATGTAGTCGATAACGTGCCCGCGCGTGGCGCGGTCGAACGCGTTGCCCAATGCGCCGCCCAGAATGAGGCTGTACGAAAGGCCTTCCGTTTTGCGCAGCGGCCGGGAGAGCAGCCATGCGAGCCATGCCGATATTGCGAACGCGATCGCCAGAAAAAACCACCGCTGCCAGCCGCCCGCGCCAGCAAGGAAGCTGAACGCCGCGCCGGGATTGAGAGCGTGAACTAGGTTGAAGAATGACGCCACCTCGTGCGACCAACCCAAGGGAGTTGTCGCGTCAATGTAGCTCTTAGCTGCCTGATCGCCGGCGAATATAACGATCGCGAGTGAGTACCACTGCGTCTTGCGAAGAGATGGTTCATCCATTGTTCATGCCGCCTTGAACTTCAGGAGGCGCAGCCCATTGACGACAACCAAAAGACTTGCCCCCATGTCAGCGAACACAGCCATCCACATGGTGGCATGCCCTGTGAACGTCAACGCAAGGAACACCGCCTTGATGCCAAGGGCCAGAACGATGTTCTGCGTGAGGATCGCCGCAGTGCTACGCGACAGCCGGATGAAGGCGGGGATCTTGCGCAGGTCGTCGTCCATCAGGGCGACGTCGGCTGTTTCGATCGCGGTGTCGGTGCCGGCCGCGCCCATGGCGAAGCCGATGTCGGCACGGGCGAGCGCGGGCGAATCGTTGATGCCGTCGCCCACCATGCCCACCTGGCCCTCGCCGCCGACCAGGCTTTCGATGGTCTTGAGCTTGTCTTCGGGCAGTTGGTCACCACGGGCTTCAGAGATTCCGACCTGGGCAGCGATGGCCGCGGCCGTGTGCTGGTTGTCCCCCGTCAGCATCAGCGTGCGCACACCCAGCGCCTGCAGGTCGGCCACCGCCTCACGGCTGGTTTCCTTCACGGTGTCGGCCACTGCAAAAATGCCGAGCACGGTCGCATCGTCCATCAGCAGGATCGCTGTCTTGCCTTGGCGCTCCAGGGTCTCCAGCCGAGCCTGGAGCGTCGCTTCGCTCAGGCCCAGCTCCTGGGCGAGCCTGTGGTTGCCCATGTGCAACATGCGCCCGGCGACGCGGCCGCGCACGCCGCGGCCAGGCAGCGCCGCGAAGTCGTCGACCTCGTGCAGCGCGATGCCGTCACGGTTCGCCTTGCGGGCGATGGCCTGAGACACAGGATGGTCCGAGCGTGCCGCGAGGCTTGCGGCCCAGGCGGCAACTTCCTGCGCCTCGCCGATCAGCGGCACGAAGTCGGTCTGCTCGGGCTTGCCATGTGTGAGTGTGCCGGTCTTGTCCAGGGCCAACGCCTTGAGCTTGCGCCCGCCCTCCAGGTAGACGCCACCCTTGATCAGGATGCCGCGTCGGGCGGCAGCGGCCAAGCCGCTGACGATGGTGACCGGCGTGGAGATGACCAGAGCGCAGGGGCAGGCGATCACCAGCAGTACCAGGGCCTTGTAGACCCAGTCAAACCATGCGCCGCCGAAGGCGAGCGGCGGCACGACGGCAACCAGCACGGACACCGCGAACACCGCCGGCGTGTAGACGCGGGCGAACTGGTCGACGAAGCGCTGCGTGGGCGCACGGCTGCCCTGCGCGGACTCCACGGCATGGATGATGCGCGCGAGCGTCGAGTCGCTGGCGCCTGCGGTCACCTTGTATTCGAAAGAGCCGGTCTCATTGATGGTTCCGGCGAAGACCTGGTCACCTTCGGCCTTCTCGACGGGCAGGCTCTCGCCGGTGATGGGCGCCTGGTTGATGGCCGATCGACCCGAGGTGATCAGGCCGTCCAGTGCGATGCGCTCGCCAGGACGCACGCGGACCACCGCGCCCTTTGCGACCTCCTTGGCCGGCAGCTCTGTCCATGAGCCATCGGCCTGCCGCACGGTCGCGGTCTCGGGCGCCAAGTCCATCAGCCCCCGAATGGCGTTGCGGGCGCGGTCCAGCGACTTCGCCTCGATCACTTCCGCCAACGCGAACAGGAACATGACCATGGCGGCCTCCGGCCAGTGGCCGATCGCCATGCCGCCGGTGACCGCGATGGCCATCAGGGCGTTCATGTTCAGGTTGAGGTTCTTCAGCGCGATCCAGCCCTTCTTGTAGGTGCTGAGGCCGCCGGTGAAGATCGAAACCAGTGCCAGCACGATCACGGCCCAATGATTGCCGTCGTTGACCCAGTACACGCCTTCGGCGGCCACCGCCGCAACGCCCGAAACCGCCATCGGCCACCAATTGGTCTTGTGCGCGGCCACCGGGGCATCGCGCGGCTCATCAGTCCTCTGGACCTCGGCTTCCATGCCCAGCGATTCGATGGCTTCGACTGCCGGCTTGATCGCGTCGGGTGTGTGCCGAACCGTGAGCGTGCGCTGCATCAGGTTGAAATCCATTCCCTGCACGCCCGGCATGCCTTGCAGCTTGCCGCGGATCAGACTTTCCTCGGTCGGACAGTCCATCTTCGCGATGCGAAGTACCGTGGTGGCTGTCTGCATGTCCTGCCGCGCAGCCTGCATTCCAATGGAAGCAAGCGCCTTCTCGATCGGCGCTGAGGTCGCCAGCGTGTGCTGGACTCCCAGCACACGCTGCATCAGATTGAAGTCGAGCGCGGTCACACCCGGCAGCTTGCCCAGCCGGTCGCGGATCAGCGCTTCTTCCGTCGGGCAATCCATGTTCTCGATCCGGTACGTCACCCGCTCGCCGATCGGCGGCGCGGAAACGGCAGCGGTTGGTTGCTGCTGCAGGGCCGAGGATGGGATCACAGCCGCGGCTTCGATCGGCCCCGTGTGGCCGAAGGTCTGCTCCTTGGCGCGCATGCCGATCGAGGCCAGGACCTGCTCCATCTGCGCGCGTGCCTGAGCGAGGTGTTTCACCGACAGGGTGCGCTCAGCGAGGTCGAAGTCGAGGTCCTGAATTCCCTCGACTGCCCCGAGGTGCGAGCGGATGAGTTTCTCCTCGCTCGGGCAGTCCATGTTCTCGATGCGGTAGGTGGTCGACACGGCGGCGTCTCGGACAGCCTGAGCCTTCATGCCCACCGAATTCAGCGCTTGCTCCAAGGCATCGGCCGAGACTTCGCGGTGCGAAATGGTCAACAAACGCTGCGGAAGATCGAACAGGAGCCGCTCGACACCGGGCATGCCCTCCAGCGTTCGCCGCACCAGTGCTTCCTCATTGCGGCAATCCATGTTGCTCACGTGGAAAACGGTGGTTTCAGTGCTGGCCTGCTCACTGGCGCACGCCGTCTGTTGGCCATTGCCGCCGGAGCAGGCGCATGGGCTGGAAGGTTCTTTGTTCATAGATCGCTCTTCATTGACAAGGTTTTCCCCGGATGCCATCATTAGAAAACCTCTAGTAGATATAGAGTCAAGTTTTTTATAGGAAGCAACCATGATGCGGATCGGTGAACTGGGCAAGAAGGCAGATTGCTTGGTGCAGACCGTGCGCTTTTACGAGTCAGAAGGCTTGCTGCCCGAGCCTGCACGTAGCGAGGGCAACTTCAGGCTCTATGACGAAGTCCATTTGCAGCGCTTGCTGTTCATCCGCCGCTGCCGGGCGAAGGACATGACGCTGGATGAGATCCGTCAACTGCTGAACTTACGGGATCGGCCAGAGTTGGGCTGCGGCGAGGTGAACGCGCTGGTCGACGCTCATATCGCGCAAGTGCGGACCAAGATGAAGGAATTGCGCGCCTTGGAGCGCGAGTTAATGGATCTGCGACGCTCCTGCGATAGCGCCCGAACCTCGCGCGAGTGCGGCATTCTCAACAGCTTGGCCGAGCCCGCCTGAAGCTCGAGCGTGTCATCGGTGCTGGAAGTGATCGGGTCCAGTTCTGAGAGCCACGTGCCGCGCTCCATCATGCGAAAGCGCGCGGTTCTGACGTTTTGAGACGGCGTGCGACCGAGGGCGTGGCCCACAGGAGCCAGCGCGAGCCGGACGACCTGCGCGCCGCAATCTCCGCCACCTTACGGGTTCTCCAGGCCAGACCGAGCATCGCGGCGTGGCTGCGCAGGTGCAGGTGCAGGCCAAGGTAGCAGTGCGCCACGACGCGGCCCGACTCATGGGCACGCCACGCAACTCGCGATCGCTTCGCAAGAAGCCGCAAGGCCCGACTCGCGCAAGAATGCGACGTGGGCAAGATCGTATAGCCAGCAGCGCAAGCGTTTGCCGCTGCTGGCCGGCTCCGGAAGGGATAGACAAGCTGCGGGCCGTAGTCCATTGGAAAGTCCATCTTTCTTGAGTGTCACTCTTTGGCGCCCAGCGTGTGCTTTTGCGACCGGAAAGCGCTGAACAAGTGGCCCCCGGGCATCCAGAAATCGCCGTAGTTGACTTGGGCGTCTTCGTGCTCACGCTTGTGATGCCAGCGATGGGCTTCAGCCACCCCGATCAACAATCCCAACGGCCCGACCCGGTATCCCAGATTGGAGTGCTGGAAGGCCAGATGCACGACCAAGAAGCCGAGCCATGCGCCGACGGCCAACCACAGCTTGGAACGCCGCTACTGGCTCAACGGGGAGTGGAAAGGCCGCCCGCCCTCTAGCAAGGCGGCACAAGCGAGCGCGACGATCACTGTGAGTAGCTCCGTCGGAAAAGACGGCCGGCCGGTCGCGAGCTCGCCGAAGAGCACAACCGCAGTGGCGCCACGGATCAGTGGATAGCAGCCATACCGGATGACAGTCGCAATGAAGGGGGCGCATTGGTGCTCATCTGTTCTGTCCTAAAGCTCTGACTGGATTGGAAAACCTTCTAGCTACGGTAGAGTCAAGGGCGTCCGGGAAGACCCTGTGGCAAGTTCGTTGCATCTGCGCCTTGACTCTCCAGCCGCTACAGGCTTCAGCATCCATCGATTTGGAAGGAACAATGCATGGCTGAAAACCACAGAAATCACGAAAACGACGAGTTGGGCCGCCTAGATGCGAGCGATGCGAAGGACCGAAAGATTCTTCTGACTGTGTTGCTGATCAACCTGACGCAGTCCGCCGCCGGCATTGCCCTTGGCATCTGGGCTGGCTCTACGGCGCTGATGGGCGCCGGGTTGGACAACCTCGCCGATGCGTCGGTCTATGCGGTTAGCCTGTATGCCGTCGGTCGTGCGGCAACGGTCAAGGTGGGCGCGGCCCGCTTGTCGGGTTTCTTGCTAATCGGCCTGGCCGCGCTGCTGCTGTTGGAAGTCCTACGCCGCTTCGCTGGAGGGGAAGAGCCTGTCGGCCCAGCCATGATGGCCATGGCCGCGCTGAACGCGGCTTTGAACCTAGTGTGCCTCAGACTACTGCGCCGCCATCGCGGGGAAGATGTGAACTTCAAGGCGTCAGCGATCTTTACCAGCAACGACTCCATCGTCAATGGTGCGATTGTGCTGTCCGGGGTGCTGGTGATGGGGTTCGGGTCGAACATCCCGGATCTGGTGCTGGGCGTCATCGTGGCCGCAATCGCAGCGAATGGGGGGCGGGAAATCCTGCGCGAAGCATCGGAAACAGCTCGCCGTAAGGCGGGCACATAAGGCATGTTTTCGCCCAGTTCATCCCGAGGTTTACCTCTGCAAAAGAGGTAGTCCAGCCTTTGGGCTACGGCCTCGGCTGCAGCCGAGCGTACCATTGGCGATGGCCGCGCGATAGGCGGGCATGCCGTTCTCGACCTCCGTCTGCCGTACAGCAGCGGTGCGCAAGGTTGAGGGTGCATGTCGTCTCTCCTGTTCGTGTGGCCCAGGCCAATGGCCGGGCCGGGACGTTGATGGGCAGGAGAATGGCGCCGAAGGCCCAACGGCCTTCGGCTCGGGAGAAAAGAGGAACCACCCGTGGGCTGATTGGCAGGCCCGGTCGTCGCTAGAACCATCTGCTCATCAAGCAATCACACCCGGCCCATGTCGTGGCTGGGGCCGGCATCGTCTGGCGCACATCCGCGCACAAAGGGAGCCCGTTTTTGCACCGGCGGGCACCGGCACCGATTACCGCTGACCACGAAGGGTCTCCCGGTGGCTCGTGCAGCCTGGCAAGCCACCGGGAGACCCTTCGCAGAGGGCGGAAGAAACGCAGATCAACAGAACGCGCGTGGTGCGGCTCGCAGAGAAGCTACCTTCAGGTCCCGCGGCCGGGGACGGCTGGGCGGGACGCGCACACGGATCAAGAAGGCGTTGCGCGCTGGGCGTCCCGCAGGGCATGCGGCGGAGTGCGGGACAGGGGCCACGCCGCCGAAGGCGGGCACGGCTCACGGGGAACGGGGGCGGTCAGGAGCCTTTGCGGCCGCTACGGCGCGGGCGCGAGGCGCCGCGCTTGGAGCTGCCGGATTCGACTGGCAGCGTGCCTTTGCAGTCCGGGTAGCGGCTGCACGACCAGAACGGGCCGCTCTTGCCGCTGCGCTGGCGCGTGGGTGCGCCGCACTGCGGGCATGCCGGCCCTTGGGGAACCTTGATGGACAGGGAGGCGCTGCCGTACTGCGCAATCAACTGCGAAATCCACGCGGCCTGCTTGCCGATGAACACGTCCAGGGTGAGCTGTCCGGCCTCGATCATGTCGAGCGCCTGTTCCCAGACGGCGGTGGTGCCAGGGTCGGCAATCGCCGCAGGCACGGCATCGATCAAAGTGAAAGCCGCATCCGAGGCGCGGATGGCGCGCCCCTTCTTCACGAGGTAGCCGCGAGCGATCAGGCCGCCGATGATGTTGGCCCGCGTCGCTTCGGTGCCGATGCCAACCGTATCCTTGAGCTTCTGCTTCAGGCGGGGATCGGACACCAGCTTGGCGACGCCTTTCATGGACTTGACCAACTCGCCTTGCGTGTACGGTTTGGGCGGCAGCGTCTTGAGTGCCTTGAGATCGACGTCGGCCACCTGGCATGCCAGGCCCTCATACAGTTTCGGCAGCGCGGGCAGCACCTGGGCGCGGACCGCAGTATCGCCCTCGCCATCACCGTCTTCGGCCTGCGGCTCGGCGAGCACCTGGCGCCAACCCGGGATGACAACCTGCTTGCCCGTGGCCGCCAGGTTCTGCCCCCCGCACGAAAACTTGGCCACAGTGCGGTCGAACTCGTGGTGAGGGAGGAACTGCGCCAGGTAATGCGACCGGATGAGCCTGTACACGGCCAGTTCCTTCTCGCTCATGGCGGAGAGCTTCGCCGGTTCGAGCGTCGGGATGATGCCGTGGTGCGCCGTGACCTTGCCATCGTTCCAGGCGCGCGAGCGCTGCGAGCGGTCGAGCTGGCCCATGATCGAGCGCAGCGAGGGATCGGTCTTGAGCAGGCTGTCGAGAACGGTGGGCACTTCGGCAAACATGCTCTCGGGCAGGTAGCCGGAGTCCGAGCGGGGGTACGTCGTGGCCTTGTGCGTCTCGTACAGGGCTTGGGCAATCTCCAAGGTTTCCTGCACGTCCAGCCCAAGCTGCTTGGAACACACTTCCTGCAAGGTGCCCAGGTCGAACGGCAGCGGCGGGCCTTCGCGGACACGCTCAGTCTCCACCGACACGACGTGGGCACTGCCCGCAGCGCGGATCTGCTGCATGGTCTGCTGTGCGACCGGCTGCCGCAGGCAGCGGCCTGCGTCGTCGGTGCACGCATCGGGTGGAACCCATTGCGCGGCGAAAGTCGAACCGCCTGCGAACAGGGACACGGCGATGGCCCAGTATGGTACGGACACGAAGCGCGCGATCTCGCGGTCGCGGTCCACAACGAGCTTGAGCGTCGGGGTCTGTACGCGGCCGACCGACAGCACGCCGTCGTAACCCGCCTGTCGCCCCAGCACCGTGAACAGCCGGCTCAGGTTCATGCCCACGAGCCAATCCGCACGGGAGCGCGCCAGCGCCGAGTGGTACATCGAAAGCGTCTCGGCCGAAGGCCGCAGCTGGCCCAGTGCCGCCCGAATGGACGCATCGTTGAGCGCCGACAGCCACAGGCGTTCGATGGGGCCGCGGTAGCCGCAAAGCTCCACGATCTCGCGGGCGATCAATTCGCCCTCGCGGTCGGCATCGGTGGCGATAACCAGGTGAGTCGCCTTCGCCAAGAGCGCCTTGACGACCTTGAATTGCGTGGCGGTCTTCGGTTTGACCTCGACCCGCCAGTGCTGGGGAATGATGGGCAACTGCTCAACGGACCATCGTTTGAGCTGCTCGTCGTAGGCCTCGGGCGGCGCCGCCTCCACGAGATGGCCGATGCACCAGGTGACCGTGACGCCGGAACCGTTGAGGCAGCCTTCACCGCGCTGCGTGGCGCCGAGAATCCGGCCAATGTCTTTGCCCTGGGAGGGTTTCTCGCACAAGAACAGCCGCATATCCGTCCATCCCGATTCCTGTTGTTCATGGAGTTGCTGGGATCGAGGATGCCGAGCGCAGCCCCTGGCAGCAGCAAACAAGCCGCATGCGGCAGCGACCGCTTTCACGCCGATGAAATGGCGAGTGCGGGGAAGGTGCGTGGCCGGAAGTGTGCGGGCCGAGAGCCGCGATTTCCGGGAGCGCGCGTGGAACTCGGTGGACGTTGGTGGAGCTATCCCCTGGGGATAATTCGCAGCGCATGGAGGGCGGCGAAGCACTGCGGCAGCCGCCCTCCATGCCCGATCACTTCCTGCGCTTGGTCTCTTTCGGCGCCGTCGATTCCTGGGTGGCCTGGGGCTTCGGCTCTGCCTCCTGTGGCTTCGGGCTGAGGGCCACAGACTCGATGCGGTACGGCAGGATGCCGACACTGCGCGCGTTGACCTGCCAAGTCTCACGCGGCTGATCTTCGTTGTCCGTCCAGGGGTCGCGCTCCATGCGGCCGACGACCAGCACCCGCATGCCCTTCTGGTAGAGCTGCTGCCAGCGGTCGGCGTCGTGGTGCCAGAGTTCCACCGGCGCCCAGAAGCCGCCGCGGTCCTCGAACTCGCCGCCCTTGGTGGGGACGGGGTTGTCGAAGTACACGTTCAGCCGGAGCAACCGGCGAGGATCGTCGTTGCCATTGGGGAATTCGCGGTACTCGGGAGGCGATCCGATGTTGCCCTCGCCGATGAATTGTGTGCTCATGTTGGAATCTCCGTGGTGGTTGAAATACCCGTGCCTCGTTGGGCTCGGGCGCGTGCTCGGATGGCAGGCGCAATCACCGATCGCGCACTGCGGCAGGAACGGACGCGAGCCGGCGCAGGTAGGTGTTGTCCGCCTGCGCGGCCTTGCTGGCGCATTCCTGTGCTTGCCTGCCCAGGGTGTGCAGCAGGCTGATCTGCATGTTCAGCATGACGCGCTGCAGTTCGATCTCGTGCAGGTCGTGCAGCAGGTTGACCGGCGTGCTGGGGCTCGCCATCAGCTCCTGCCACAACGCCACGCCCATGGCCGATCGATCGTGCTTGCGCCAGCGAAGAAAGGTCGTGCCTGCGCCAGTGGTCTGCTGGGCCAGCTCGACGGGAAGCAGGTGGAAGGGATGCCCGCACGCCTGTGGCAGCACCTGTCGCTGCGCCAGGGCAATCAACTCGTCGCGCATGGCGAAGCACTGGCTGGCCCAGGCCTCGAAGTCCCCTTTACCTTTAAAAGGCTTTAAAAGGCCTTTTAGAGAGGCCGCGTGTTCCAGCCGCATGAAGGCTGGCTGTTCCAGACGACGGAAGTAGCGCGGTTCGCGGTTCGGGTCGCTCATGCCGGTTCGTCCTCGCCGGCGGCTGTGGACTTGGCCTCGGCCGAATCGGCGGCAGCGCCTTCGTCGGTGGGAGATGCGGCTGCGGCAGCGCTATCACCACGCTGTTGCAGACCACGGCGCACGACGGGCGGCGCAAACTTCGAGCGGCGCATGCCTTCGAGCACGTCCTGCGGCAGTTCGCCGAACTTCTCCAATGCTGCCCGAGCTGCGGCGTTCTTGGCCGCGAAGTCGTCGCGGGTGCAGCCCGAGTAGCGGTATTGCTGGGCCAGGCTGAACAGGCTGCGCAGCGCGTGGGCACCTTCGTTGAGCCAGCGCTCCAACGTCGAGCGATCGATCAGCGCGGTGTGGTGGGCGAGGATCAGCTTGCGCGCGATGTCGTCGTAGTCGGCCAGGAGATAGACGGCGGCAAAGCCCAACTGCGCATTGACGAACAGCGGAAGCTTGACGGGCTGCACGTTGAGGTTCTCGCCCAGGGTCAACGCGGCGGGCACGCCGGCCAGGGCCTGGTCCACCTGGTCGCGCAGCGTCTGCAGCGTGGTCCTGGTCTGGTCGAGCTTGTCTTCGATGCGAAGCATCCACCAGTCGCTGTATGGGTCGTCCTGCTCCGAGCCGCGCTTCATCTTGTTCATGACGGCGATGTAGCCGTTCAGGCCGACGATGCCCGGTCGCCCCTCGGCGGCGGCGCGGCCATGCCAGATGCGCGAGGCGTGGTGGGTGTGCAGCGTCAGCGACATCGCGCTGCGCAGGGAGCCGAGGTTGAGTTGCAATGGTTCGTTGCTGGTTGCCATGGTGATCGCTCGCTGGTGGACAGGGAGCCGCCAGCATCCGCATGCAGCGGAAGGCAGTCAGTCAACAAACCGAAATGAGCCGACCCCCGGTTCTGTGCGCGCTGGCGGCGCAGCGCGCACAGAACCGGGGGACCGCTCCGCAGATGGGCACTCACATCGGCGTTCCCGTCCTCGGTTGTTGACGGTATGCGTGCTGCACCGCACGTCGCGCTGCCGTTCGACACGATCCTTCGCCGCGCAGCCGTCCCCAGGGGACCGTTCCGTTGAGCGCCATGGAGGTCTGCTTCATGGTCTTGCATGCGCTCTACTCAGGTTTTGCGCAGCATGTCGCGCCGTCGCCCGGCGCTTCACCGCACAGCCGTCCCCAGGGGACCGTTTCTGCCGACCGCCATGGAGATCTACTTCACGGCTTTGACAAGCCCTGTGCTCAGGATTTGCGCAGCAGATCGCGCAGGCGCTCGATGTGCTGCCGGGCCACCTCGGGCGGCACGACGTTGCGCGGCGGCTCGGTTGGTGGCGCTCGCGCCGCCGATGGTGTTGGCGGTGCCGGGCCGGTCTGCTTGGCCCAGGCATTGAACTCGCCGCGCATGGCGCGCTGGATGATGCCGAACAGATAACCGGCGGGGTTGCGGATGCCATGCTTGCCGCACCGTGCGGCCCATTCGTCCAGCACGGCCTGCCGCAGGGCAGCGTCCACCTGCTGCAACGCCATCTTGGCTCCGGCCTGCTGTTCCGCCTTCAGTTCCGCGAAGCGCTTGGGCCATTGCAGGTCGCCCAGCGCACGCGCCTGCGCGGTAGTACGTACTTCATCAATATGACTACTACGTACTGTACGGTCCTGCTTCGAATTCCGAAGAGCGCCGTCTGGCGCGGGTTTCGGCCCTGCTTCGGATTCCGAAGATGGGCGATCGCCATTCCGAAGAAGGCTCGCGGGCCCTTCTTCGGAATCGTGGACCGCATCCTCCTGTGGATAACTTTCGGAGGCGGTGATGCCCTGGTCGGCCAGGCGCTCGGCGAGCACTTGCAGCCGCGACGGCAAGGTGCGTCCGGACAGCATCGGGTCGTCCGCGATCTCCTGGAGGGTGTTGAGTCCCACCACCTGGACGGCCTTGGCCGAATGCCCCAGCGACTGGCTGACCAGGGCCAGGTAGTCGGCGTCGAGTTGCATCGCCTCGAACGGCGTCAGCGGTTCGTCGTGCAGGACGTAGAGGTTGCCGAGGATGCGACCGGTCTTGGGGTCGCGCCGTCGTCGCACGAGGCTCAGCCAGCGCGTCAGGCGCAGCAGCGTCAGCGCCCGCGCCACGGTCTCATGGGAGGCCTGGCCTGCGCAGGGCATCGACGCCAGCCAGGGGCGCAACTGCTCATAGGTGGGAAATGCCGTGACGCCATCGTCGTTGAGCATCAATCGGAACACCTGCCAGGCGTTGCGCTCCAGCGGTGTCAGGCGGCGGTCGAGGAACAGCCGCCGCGGCACGCTCCCGTGCCGATTGCCACTGAACAGGAAGGCGTCGCCGGACGTAGGAGGCGTGGGCGTTGGAGCAGGCAGGGACGCGGGAGCGCCAGAGCTGGACTTGGGCGCGAGGTCCTTCAGCGCAGCGTCGAACAGGTCGGCGAGTGCGATGGGGCCAGGGCGCTGGGCTCGTGGGGCGGTGTCGTCCACGGCCATGGCCTAGCCCAATCCCTGATCGACCCAGTTCCTGATCGCGGCCCAGACCACCGAGAGCGGCAGCGACATGCCCTCGGCCAGGTCCATGGCCGCATCGAGAATCGAGGTCTCGTCCTCCAGATCGACGTTCCTGCTGCTGGTCACGGCTTTCCATTGCCGCCACAGTTCGGTGTCCTGGGTCTCGTCCAGGACGGGGTGGCGCCCCTTGCGCTTGGGCAGGCCGAGGATCTCCCGCCGCAGGGCGACTTCCTGATGGGTCAGGCCATAGAAGCGGCTGACCATCTCCGTGCTGGCCCCCAGCCGCAGCATGCGATCGACCGTGGCGATTTCCTTCTCCACGTCCTGTGCCTGGTTGAGCAGGCGCTGCAGCACTTCGCGGTTGACCGTGACCGAGCACCACGAGACGCTGGCGTTGGCCAGCACGCTGATCAGCGCGGGGTGCTTGAGCGCATCCAGCTCGGCCTCGCCGAAGCCCATGGCCTTGCAGCGGCGCAGTTGGCCGTTGCGAAGGTCATACAGCGCCTGGGCAATCACGGCCTGGTTGAGCGGATGCGATGTGGACATGCGGCCTCCCTCGCTCACGTCCCGGGCGCCGTGGTGCCGGCTTCCAGGTCCAGCAGACGCCGGGCGAGGCGCAGCAGCCGAAAGAGCTTGACCAACGCCGTGTCGCTCAAGCGCCTTGCGCCGCTGCCATGGCCTTGGCTCTGGCCGTGCAACAGGGTCGGCAGGTCGGCGGCGAGCTGCGCGCCGTCCAGGCCCGCTTCGGCGACGGGCTGACCCGTCAGGGAAGTGAGCAGCGTCAGCACCGCGCGGCCGAGCGGCGACGGGGCTTGGCCGCGGGCGCGGCACGCAAACCCGATGCCATCGGCGCGATCCTCGATGCACTCGTCCAGGCCTGCCTCCCCGGCGATCTCGCGCGCGAACTGCGCGATGTGGATGCGCAGCCGATCGGGCGTGTCCAGGCCGGCGTCGATGTACCAGACGTCGGAGATCGGATAGAGTCCGCCGAGTTGCACCGGGATGGACTGCAGCACGCTCGCCGAGAAGTCGGGCGGCAGCGCATCGCCCAACTGGTCGGCGACCATGCGCTGGATCGATTGGAGCCGTTCTGTCGTCGGTGCTGGCGAGACGATGTGCTCGCGAAGCAGATCGCCCGGTGCGGCCGGCTGGCTTCCCGTGGCCGCTTCGCCAACCGCCGTGTCGTCGTGGCGCAAGGTGGGCTCGGACGCCGGAGGGCTGGCGGGTGGAGGACCGGCCGCCGCTGCAGGCGTGGCGATGGACGATGCTGCGCCCGGCGGAGTCGGCGTGCCGGCGGTGGGCGAAGGCAACGCCGGCTGCGCCGCAGGTGGCGTCGGGTCACTGACCAGCGCCCGGTGGCGGCTTTCCGATTCGGTCAGGTCCAGCGCCAGCACGTCGTAGCCGATGCCCAGCAGCTCGGACATCTGGCCGATCAGCTCGTCTTGCACGCGCTGCGGCGCGAACTCGTCGCCCTGCGTGTCGAACTGCGCCAGCACCTCCTGAAAGAAACTGTCGAAGTCCAGCGGCAGCGAACGGTCCTTGGCGTAGTGCTCCCAGGTGCGTTTGCAGGCCGTGCGCATGACCGACAGCCGCTCGACCTGGTGGCGCCCCAGGCCGCCATAGAGCACAGTGGGAATGGCGGGCAGCAGGTAGCGCACCGCGTCGGCCATGCGGGTGATGTGCGACCGCTGGACGGGGAAGCCATCGGCCGCCAGGCGGCGGGCCAGTTCCGACTGGCTCAGGGCGGCGCCGCTCTCCTGCTCGTAGAACTCCCGTGCTTTCTCGACGCCGAGCGCGCGCTCGATGAACGTGAGGCCGCCGCGCAGTTCGTTCTCGGCAAGATGCCCGGTCAGCGCGACGATTTCACCGCGCTCCGGCCATGGTCGGAACAGGCACGATATGCGGAAGAAGCGTTCTTCCTTGGTCTCCGACCAGAGTTCGCGCAGGATCGCCAGTCGCGTGTTGCCGCCGTTGCGGATGATGTAGTGGTCCTCGCCGGGCCTGCGCGTGATGGCCGGCGCCGCGTCCAGGCCGCGCTCGCGGATGGATGCCTTGATTTCCTCGTAAGCCGGGTTGCGCTTCATGCGCGGGTCATGGTCGTAGGGCCGCAACTGGTCCAGCGTCACGACCATGGGCGTGTCCGCGATCGGGTCGCTCAAGGCCGTAGCCGCTGGGCCGCTGCGCTCGAAGCCGGCCGCGAGCAGCTTGCCTGCCATGTCCTGCGAGGTCATGTCAGCCATGGCCGCACCCCTCGCAGTCCCCACGACCGCCGGCCGGCGCCATGCGGGCCTCTCGCTCGGCGCGGCGGATCTGCGCACGGGCGTTCAATTCGGCCCGGTGGTCACTCGCTGTCGAACTCGTGTAGATCGCCGCGCAGCCGGCCTTGGTGAACTTGAGGTGCCCGCCCGGCGTGCGCTTGACGTGCCAGCCCTCACCGACCGCGAACTCGATCAGGGCGCGCAGCCGCTTGTGGCCGCGGGCCAGCTCATGTGCGTTCGCCATGGGGCCTCCCAGGATCAAGAGGTCGCTGCGGGCGGCCGGATACTTGAGCCAGTCGGTCCTGCCATTGCGGGAACAACTCGCTGGCGAGCGCGCGCATCGTGTCGAGCGCGGCAGGGGCGACTCTGCCGGGCGGCTGGCGGTGCTCGACCCGATGCACCGGCAGGCCGCGCGTTGCGGCACGTGGATACGCTTCTATGGCCGGCACGTCGGTGGCGAGCACGCGGATGCCGGCGCTGTCCTGGAACAGGTCGCGCAAGGCCTGCTGGATCAGCCGTGCGTTGGCGGACACCGGGTGGACGCGGTTGATGAGCAAGTGCAGCGGCGGCGGTTCGATGCCCAGGTGCCGGTACGGCGCAATGTCTTCGAGCAACTGCATGGTGCCGCGCCGCAGCTCGCGTGCCGCGAGGATCTCCGGCGTGACGGGCGACAGCGCGAGATCGGAGGCGAGCACCGCCATCTCCAGCAGCACGGAACGCGCGCCCTGGGTGTCGATCAGCACCAGGTCGTAGAGGGGAGCAAGTGCTGGCAGCAGATGCCGCAACCGCAGGCGGCCATCCGGCGCATGCAGCAACAACGTGTTCAGCTCGCCCCGGTGGTCGTCGGACAGCACCAGGTCCAGGCCCGCGATGATCGTGCGGGACACGAGCTGGCCAAGGTCGCGCTCGTTGAAGGCCAACAGCTCATAGATGCCGCCCGGCGCGCGCTGGGTCAGTTCGTAGTAGGAGGACAAGGTGGGCTGCACGTCGAGATCGAGCAGCAGCACGCGCAGGCCCGCGTCCGCGGCGAGCCCGCCCAGGTTGGCGGCCGTCGTGGTCTTGCCGACGCCGCCCTTCGTTGAAATGATGGACACGACCTGCATGGCGCTCTCCGGCTGGGAATGGGAAGTCCGCGGGAGAGCGGGTCAGGTCCGGTGGTTGAGGCGCTCGGCGATCCACTGGTCGATTTCGATCGAATCCCAGCCGACAGCGCGCACGCCCAGGCGCAGCGCCTGAGGGAACTGGCGCTTCTTCATCAGGTTGTAGATGTGGGCGCGTTTGAAGCCGGACTTCGCTTCGACTTCATCGAGCCGCAGGATGCGGCGCTCGTTCGGCGGGAGTACAGGGGTCTGCGACATGGCGGTCACTCCTGAACGCTCGGTGGCGTTTGTTGGCGTGACCTCTATTCAATAGACCTGGCTGCGGAAAGACATTGCAAATGCAATCTCCGCGATTGCACATACAAGCTGGATAACCTCATGCGCTTGCGCTACGAACGTACCTCTTAGCGTTGGCGAACTTTCCGTTTAAGGTGCGCTCAGTGATGCCCATGGTGCCGCCGTAGTGGGCGACCAATGCAGAGACAAGGGCCTCCTGCGTTTTGAAGCTGGAATAGGGCACGCCTGAAGGCGACTGGCTCAGCATCAGCGTCAACATCCCTCCAATGATGTTGAGATAGGTCGTTTCCGCCCGTTCGCTGATCTCGCATTGCTTGGATGCCAACAGCACCGAGGATTGCTTGAGTAGCGTGTCGTGCTGCTCCTGCAGTTCTCGCATCTCACGTCGGGCTTGTTCAAGCGCGGCCTGAAGGGCCAGCCGCTCCACGAGGATCGCCTGTCCTGTTTCCATGGTGATGAAAGGATGCGCCATGCGTTCGCCACGGCTGAACAGAAATCCTGGCCGGTGCTCGGGATAGTGGGTGCGCATCCAGCGTTTTAGATCGACATGGCGAACAGTCAGATCCAGAGAATTGAGCAGGTTCGGATCATTGAGCGTGATCCCGTTCTTGCCGTAGGGCAGCTCTCCGTTGAGGATGCCGTCATAGATACGTTCCGAGTGCAGCCGGCACTCATTCCATCGAGGGCAGTTCAGCGACCGAGGCAGGACACGCGGTGACGCGATCGTGGCCAGGATCATCGGGAGATACCGCAGCAACCCAGCCCATCGGATGGCCGCCTCGATGGGACGATAGAACACCTTTGATGTTGAAATGTCCTTGTGCATGTCTTCGTCTCCTTTCGGGTGCGCTACATCACCGGCTCCTTTCTTGCCCAAGGGCTGTTGTGTCGTTATGGCCTGCGACGGACGCTTGAGGCGATGCCCTAAGCGAAGGCGGAGGAGGCCATTGGCGTCCGCCGCAGGTGGCCTTGTCTTGCTTGATATGCAAGAATCGATCAGTTGCCGGCCCATCGAGCGATGAGGACGCAAGCTCGATATTGGCGCTCACGGTACCAGCGTCATAGGTGGCGCAAAGCCCATCAAGACCGATTTGGTATGGTCTGATATCCAGACGGTTCAAGACCAGCGAGTTGAAGCGTTCGACGCCCCTACGTCCAGTTGGGGACTGGAAATCAGCGGTTAGTGATGCATCGCTCCACATGCTGATATATCGACAAAGTATCTGCCGCAGTACCAGTGACCCTGCCAGGTTGCCCCAGCACATAGGAGACGGAGATGGCTGAACATTCCCATGAACATCAACATCACACATCCGGTCAGATGGGTAAGCACGGCCGACCATACGCCAAGTTCTGGGTGAACATGGTGTTGGGCCTCGTCGTCATGTACTTCGTAATGTTCAGCATGATCGACGGCGCCAGGGACTTCAGAAACAATCTCAACATGCTCTACATGGCGGTCACTATGTGGGCGCCAATGGGCATCTTCATGCTAGCGACAATGCCCGGCATGTTTCCAAACCGGCGGCTCAATCTCGTGCTGTACGGCTTGTTTGCCGTTCTCACACTCGGTTCTTTTGCCGCTACCCGTGCTCAAACCGGAATCGGCGATCGACAGTTCATCGCGTCTATGGTCCCGCACCATTCGGGAGCGATCCTCATGTGCCGCGAGGCGCAGCTCTCAGATCCGGAACTCGTCAACCTATGCCAAGCGATTTCCGATGGCCAGCGCGCGGAGATCGAGCAGATGAACCGGATTGCTGCACGCCTTCGTTGAGGCTGGCTGCCACTACACTGGCGCCGCGTTGCGCTCCGGCGAAGTTAGCCGCAGCGATGTAAAGATGAGTACTTGCGGTGTTCCGATGCCGGCGGTTGTGTCCTACAGCCGTCCAGGTGCCAGGTAGTCCACGCGACACCACCCCGCGCTGCCTGCGGAGCGAGCGCAAGTCATGATCGTCGCAAGTTGGAGTTCGATAGCGAACCCGCTCAGCAGCTGGACGCATCAGGCGTAACGACGGGTGGATGGATCATCCTTGGACGCTGGTGGAAGTGGTTGGATGAACTTTGTTGCCGAGGGCGAAAAACAAGGCTATAATTGAGTTCTTCGCTGATCACCACAGTGGAGAAAGTGATTGGGAAACAGAGACTTAGCGCTCTAGTGCATGACTCGTTTCCCGCTCCAGATTCTACAGGGCCCCGGTAGGGGCCTTGTTTTTCTGCCGCCACGGCAAGGCGGGGCACGTTGGGCCACAAGGCTTTGCGCGCAGTCAGAAAAGTGAAATCGCTGGTGTGTGTCCCGGATTTCCGGTACCATGTCGGCTTACGCGGGAATAGCTCAGTTGGTAGAGCGCAACCTTGCCAAGGTTGAGGTCGCGAGTTCGAGTCTCGTTTCCCGCTCCATGTTCCGACAGGCCCCATCTTGGGGTTTTGTCTTGTCAGGGGCTTCGTTCCTGGCGCGCAGTACGTTGGCCTCATGGCAGAGTGGCTATGCACCGGATTGCAAATCCGTTTACAGCGGTTCGATTCCGCTTGAGGCCTCCAATTGAAAAGCCCTGACTCCGGTCAGGGCTTTTTTGTTTCTGCGTAGCGCACCTGCGGCGTGGCCCTGCCAAACTTCACGTACGTCGCTGGGACTGGACTGCTAGGCTGACCACTGCGCATGAACGCCTGCAGGAACCTGGGATGTTGATCCGGCCACTGCAACACGACGACGCGGACACGCTCTGGGCGGCCCGGCTGCAGGCGCTGCGTGAATCACCCGCTGCGTTCCTTTCCACGCTGGCCGAGGCCAGCGGTGAGACCGCACAGGTGATGCGGACTCAACTCGATGACGCCCATATCCGTTACTTCGGCGCCTTTGACCAGGCACAGCTGGTTGGCTTCCTGCGCTATGTGCGGCCCGTACGTTTGTCACGGCGGCACACGGCGGAAATTCACAGCGTCCACGTGAGCGCAGGGCATCGTGGGCACGGAATCGCCCGGCAGCTGTTCCTTGGGGCATTTGCCGCCGCACGCGCGGAGGACATCGAGTCGCTCACCCTCACGGTGCTGGCAGACAACGCTGCCGCGCGCGGACTGTACGCGTCGCTGGGATTCATCGAATCCGGCACCGAGCCGCGCGCGGTGAAGCGCGATGGCCGCTACGTGGACATGGTGTCGTACTGGATTGCACTGGCCTGACGGCCGAGGGGGCCTGCGAAATGCCAGGACAGCCCGGCGGCACGTGCAGGCATCCCCGATCCGCCGTATCGTGCGTTGGTGATCCATTGCGAACCAGGGAGAGGTGAGGGATGAAGGGAATTCTGCTTGCGGTAGCCCTGATGGCGGGTAGCGCGCCGCTGGCGTCGGCCCAGGTCTACAAATGCAAGGGCGCATCCGGGGAAACGGTGTACAGCCAGAATCCGTGCGCGGCCGGTGCTGAGCCGATGAAGCTGCGGTCCACCCGTCCCTCGACCGAATCTGCGGGGGAGGCGTCGAACCGCGCCGCCGTGTACCAGAACACCGCGCTGGCGGACGCCGGTATCGCCGAGCGCAACTGCGTGCAGGGCGAGCGCTCCCGCATCTACGGCCCGTTGGAGTCACGCAGCCAACAGGTGGGCCGCCAGATCGCTGAACTGAACCGGCAACTGGCTACGGCCGGCACCAACCTCGCTGGTGCCACCCAGGATTCAGGCATTCGTGCACAGATCGCCAGCCTGCAGCAGTCGATGAGTGCGGAGCGGGTTGCCGCGGACACCCAGATGTCGAACGCACGCGAGCAGTGCGCTGCGACCCGCCGCGAACGGGAGCGCTCGGTGCGCGACACGTTCAGCAACACGCCCGCGACCACGCGCTGATCCGCCCGCTACGCCGGAGCCCGCTCCGGCGTCTGCGCCCGGAAGTTGCGCGCGACGGGTTCGCCGACGCCCAGGTAGTGGCGGAACAGATAGATCAGCGGTTTCCAGCGTGCCACGTCAATATGCTGCGTGCCGGCCTGGGTGATGTCCTCATGGGCATGCACGCAGCGGATCCGCCCCTCGGCAATCACGAAGCCCTGCCCATCGTCATCGCTTGGGGGCTGCATTGCCATCATCGTGACTTCCACCTGCAGCGGGCATTCGGCAATGGTCGCAGGTGCCACCTGAGCGGACGGCACGGCGCTGAATCCGCCCAGCGCGAATTTGTCGCGGATATGCACATAGCCCATCGCCTGCTTGGCATCGGGCACCGGGTCGCGCCCGGTCGCGCGTGCGATGGCTTCCACCTGCGCGGCCTGGGTGTGGCACGGGAAGTTCAACACGCACTCGTTGCGCAGCTGAAGGTTGCGATAGCCCTGGCCCTGCGTTCCCAGGCCCAGCACCACCCGGTTGCCCAGCGCCCAGAACGAAGAGAGCGGGCTGATGTTGCTGCTGCCATCGGGATTGAGCGTGGTCATCAACACGACTGGCGTTCCCGGGTACAGGACCGAAGGTGTGATGCGTCGGCGTCGGATCGAAGGGCGGGTCACAGCAGTTCTCGCGTGAAACGGGACGGCCACTGTGCGCCGGGGAAGGCGGATGATGCTTCGGCCTGCATCGAACTGTCGGCCGGGCCTTGCATGCCACAATGCCGGCATGGTCCACACCCCCGGTTCCCTTGTCAGTGTCGGCGCCCTGGTCGGTGACCAGGCACGCGCCGCGATGCTGCTGCAGCTGATGGATGGCCGCGCCTACACCGCGATGGAACTGGCACGTGTGGCCGGGGTGACGCCGCAGACGGCGAGCACGCATCTGCGTCGCCTGATCGAAGGCGATCTGCTGGTCGCCATCCCGCAGGGCCGCCATCGCTACCATCGGCTGGCGTCCACCGAGGTCGCGGACATGCTGGAAGGTATCCTGCGGGTTGCCGACCGCACGCCATCCTGCACCGCTGCTGCGTCGCGCAGCATGCCGGCGTTGCGCAAGGCACGCTCGTGCTACCGGCACCTGGCCGGTGTACATGCCGTGGCCATTACCGAATGCCTGCTGCAGGCCGGGCACCTGCTTGCGTTCGAGGACCATTGGGGGGTGAGTGCAGAGGGCGCCGTATTCCTGGCGCAACTCGGCCAGCCGCTGGCCGAGGTGTTGCAGCGCCCCGCGACCGGCAAGCCCGCACGCTATTGCCGGGGCTGCCTGGATTGCACGGAGCGGCGCCCGCATCTGGCCGGGCTGGTCGGTGAGGCGATGCTGGACAGCTTCGTGAAGAATGACTGGCTGCGGCGCGTTGAAGGTCGGCGCGAACTTCGGCTGACACCGACGGGGCGCGAGGCGCTGTGGAAGCGGTTCGGCCTGGCAACCTGAGCTGTACCAGCCAGTCTCATCCGACCGCGACATGGGGAGGCGCTATGGTCAGGTTCGAAGTCTTAGGGAGCTGCAATGGCGAGCAAGGACATGATGGACCGCAATACGCCGCCGGAATGCCGGCGATGAGCAAATCCGCTGCGGAAGTACGCTGGCTGACGTTCCGGCTGATGAACGGCCAGTCGATCGGGCCCGACCGGTTGAAGGATGGGTGGGTGATCGCTTCGGAGACCCGGCACTGCGGGGTGCGTCGCGAGGCCATCGAAGGTGCGGGCGTGGTCTACGCGCTGTACGCACCGGCCAATCTGGCCTCGCCGCGCCGCGCGGAAATGCGCATGCGCGAGTTCCTGATGAGTTCGGGTTACACCTTCACCATGGGTACGCTGGGCGGCTGACGCCGCCCATTGCATTTACGGGCGCACCGTCAGCGCCTGGCCGAGTGTTCCGATCGGGCCGCGTGCATCATGCAGCACGGTGCTGGTCAGGCCGATGCCCTGGCGGCCGAACGACACCGACGTGTCGAAGCCCAGCCACTCGCCTTCGGGCACGCCGAACAGGTGAGCGGTGAGATCCAGGTTCGGGAAGGCCACCTCCTTCGGATCGGCACGTACCGCCATGCCGTTGGACAGGTCGAACAGCGTCGCGGCGCGGGCCAATGGGCTGACCGTCTCGCTATCCAGCAGCGGCTGCGTTGCGCGCGCCCAGTAGGTTGCGCGGCCGGGCCCCTGATCGTGGCGACGGATCTCGATGCTCTGGATGAAGCCACCGGGCCAGACCGTGCCCGGGTCCCATGCCGGCATCGACTCCGGTGGAGTTATGCCTGGAATCGGCGTGCCGGCGATGGCCTCGGTGTCATTCGGGCGCATCAACCAGGCGCGCGCGCGCAGAGCCGGGCGATCGTCATGCCGCAGCGTGGCCTCGACCAGTTCGATGGTGCGGCCGCTTCGCAGCACCTGTACGTCGGCCTCCATCGCTTCGATCGGAATGGTGCCGAGGATGTCGTAGGACAGGCGCGCGATCAGGAAGCCATGGCCCCGCGCCGCGGCATCACGCTCCAGGTGGTGGGCGAGCAGGCCGATCGCCGGCGCGATGTGCTGCTCGCGGATGTTCCAGGCGCCGCCGGTATGTTCGGTCGGCAGGTAGCGGGTTTCGCTCAGTCGTTTGAAGAAGGCCATCGGGTGCGTTGCTTCAGCAGGGAAGGGCGGCGGCAGGAACTCCACCGGTCTCTGCATCGTAAGCGTTCGGCACCGCACCGGGCGGAGCCGGCTCCCGCAGGAGCAGTCTTTCCAGCGCGGTCTTGACGTTCCGCGACACGCGTTGTTTCACCGCTGTGCAGCCTTCAACGCTTCGACCACGTCGGCTTCAGAGAAGCCGCAATGCCCTTCGCCCGCCGCAGGCAACACCCGTGGCAAGGGCCGTGCGCCGGCGCGCGCGGCCAGCTGCGGATACACCGCCTGCATGCGCGGCACGATGGTGGGATCGTTGTGGTTGAACTGGATCACCAGCGGGCGCTTCAAGGCGCCGCTCAGTGCCAGCGTCGTGCGCACATCGGCCTGCGCGGCAGGCACGGCGTCGACACGCTGCACACCGGCATTGAACGCCGTATCGTCACCGAAGCCACGGTAGACCATCCCCGTGTTGCCCACCGGCATGCCGCCACTGCGCGTGGCCAGTTCGTGCAGGACCAGTGCGTGCAGGCTGATCGTACCGGCCAGCGCATCCGTAGAGACCTGCAACTGCCTGGCCAGCACGGCGGCATGTTCCGGTTCCCGCTGCAGCGCGCTGGCAATGCCTTGATACAGGGCTGCCTGTGGCAGCGCGGCCGCTTCCGCCGAGGCCAGCCCAGCAGCTGGCAGGCCTTCCGCTTCGGGGAAGAAGTAATCGAACGCGACCAGTGTGGTCAGCAGGTCGGCGGCGATCTGCTCGCCACTGAGGTTGGCGCCGCAAAGCGAGGCGCCCCCGGCGTAGTGCTGCGGATATCGCTCGAGGCTGGCGATGGCCACCGCGCCGCCCATCGAGAACCCGAGCAGCCAGGTGTGGCGCACGCGCTTGAGTTCGTCCAGCGCGTGCTGGCGCAGGCGCTCCATGTCGGTGATCGCATCGGCCACGGCCCAGCCTTGGCTGGAATACGCGCTCTGCGCGACGGCGTAACCGGCGGCCAGCAGTGTTGCGGTGCTGTCGTTGGCGGTCATCGGTGTGGTGCGCGGCACGCCCACCGGCTCATAGCCATGCGCCAGCATCACCAGGTCGCCATTCCAGCTGGCCGGCACGTCCAGGCGCCACGGCGCTCCCTGCAGTTCGCCACTGAGCGCGCGTGGTGCAGTGGCTGGCGCGGCCAGCAACGATGTCGACGGCAGCAGCAGGCCGAGAGCGATGGCGCAACGAAGCAAGCAACGCATCATGGTCGTTCCATCCGGGAATGGCGCCGAGCATAGATGCCCCGGGAGTGTTGCGCGCGCTGCATTGCCGCAGGGAAGTGCCGGTCGGTCGCGCGGTCGTCACGGCCATGCAGCCTTCGCGGCACTTCCAGGTAGGGCCGCCGGCCGGTTCGCCCAATGACGTGGTGAATCCGATACGATCCGTCGTATTGAAGCAGTGCCGCTTGATCTGGAGTCCCGTCATGGTTGATCGTCTCGCCATCCTGCTCGAACGCTTCGCGGTCACCGCCTCGGTGTTCCATGCCGGCGCGTTGTGCGGCATCAATACCCTGGAAGGCGAGGATGAGGCCGGCCAGCTGCACCTGGTGCGGCGGGGACCGCTGCAGGTCAGCCATGGCCAGCAGACGGTGCAGGTCGAGGCTCCCAGCCTGTTGCTGTACCCCCGGCCGATGCCCCACCGGTTCATTACCGACCCGCAGCTTGGCGCCGACATGGCCTGCGCCAACCTGCATTTCGAAGGCGGCCGGCTCAATCCAATCAGCGCTGCGCTGCCCGATTTCATCTGCCTGCCGCTGGCCGACCTGTACGGCGGCCATGCCGCGCTGGAGCTGCTGTTCGAAGAGGCCTTCGAGCAGCGCTGCGGGCGGGCGGCAATGGTCAACCGCCTGTTCGAGGTGGTGATGATCCAGGTACTGCGCCAGCTGATGGAAGGTGGCGAGATGCGCGGTGGCCTGTTCGCCGGGCTCGGCCACCCACGTCTGCGGTTGGCGCTGGTGGCGATGCACGCAGCGCCGGCACAGGCGTGGACGCTGGAAGACCTGGCCGATGTGGCGGGCATGTCGCGCAGCGTATTCGCGGCCAGTTTCCGTGAGGCGATGGGTACTACGCCGGGGCACTACCTGCAGGGCTGGCGGGTGGGGTTGGCCCAGCAGGCACTGCGCCAGGGCCGTCCCTTGAAGCGGATTGCCGATGACGTCGGTTATGGCAGCGAGGCGGCCCTGTCGCGCGCGTTCAAGGCACACACCGGGCAGTCGCCACGGGAATGGCGTGTGCAGGCGCGCGCCAGCGCGGCCTGATCGTCAGCCCAGCACCAGCCGGGCCAGCTTCATGCCGCCGAACAGGCCGGCCAGGCCCAGTGCCACCGAACCCCCGGCATACAATGCTGCCAGCCCATGCTGGCCGCGCTGCAGCAGCAGGCCGATCTCCAGCGCATAGGTCGAGAACGTGGTGTAGCCGCCGAGAATGCCGGTGGCCAGCAGCAGCCGCAGCTGCGGCGAGGCGCCATTGCGCAGGGCGAAGGCCTCGACCACCACGCCCATCAGCAGCGCGCCGCTGATGTTGATCAGGAAGGTCGACCAGGGCCAGGGACTGCCGACGGCCACGCGGGCGCCGATCAGGTTGCAGGCGTGGCGCAGGCAGGCACCCAGGCCGCCTCCGATGAAGACCAGGAAATAATTGTTCAATGCTTGCATCGCGTGCCTCGAGTGCGGGTTCGCAGGTCCGATGGCGAACGCCGAGGGCAGGCACGGCCTGCCGTCGACGAACACCGGGTTCGTCTTGGCAGGAGCCATCAGCCCTTCCAGGCGGTTATCGGGGAGCTCCATCCCCATCGCGGGCCATGCTACCAGCGGCAGTGCGTTTACGTCATCGAGGTCGTCAGTACGCGGGCGACCTTGCTGCGGCTGAAGCCATCCATCAGCAGCTCGAACGCGAGCAGGTCCAGCGCGGCATGGCGGCGGTGGTCGATTTCCAGCCCGTTCTCGGCCACCAGGTGGCTGACCAGCTCGTAGGCGTCCTGCCAGACATCCAGATGGGCCTGGCTGGGGATGTAGGCATTGCCGGGTTCGCCTACGCCGCGCCCGGTCACCCCGTACAGCAGTTCGCGCGCGTCCAGCTTGGCCGCATCGGCGATGCGGAACAGCTGTGCGGCCTTCACATGGGAAGCGCTCACATGGTCATTGAGCCAGTTGCTGATGGTTGCCGTTGTGGATTTGGCGGCGCGGGCCAGGTCGGCCGGGCGAGGGTGCCCGGCTTTCTTCATGGCGGCGGCGAGTCGTTGGCCGAGAGTATTCATCTATGCAAGCCAGCTTAACGCGTGGAATGCCAAGAATCCTTGCCGCGAGAATAAGTCTGGTTAACAGAAGAACCGACCGTGACCGAATTCTGGAGCAAACGGCAGGTGCGTACCCGGCTGGGACTGAGGACCGATGCCGAACTGGCCCGCTTCTTTGGCATAAGCCGATCCGCAGTGTCGCAATGGCCTAAGGACCTTCCGATTCCTGCCCTGCGGCAGTACATCCTGCGTCAGCGCTACCCGCATCTGTTCCCTGCAACCGACGCGCCAGGCAGCGAATCCATCTGATCTGCGCCGTCTTTTGTCGCATCTAGCACGCTAAGCGCCATTTGCTAAGTAGACTTAGCAAAATGGGCAAATTCAATGGGTCGAAAGAACTCAATCAGTGTCATCAATAGAAGTTCGGCGTCTGTCGGCCGGAGGGCACGTCGGGTTCAACCCATCCGGCGCCACCGGGACAGCGTATGTAGTTTTGTGAACGATTAATAATTTCGATCACGAAAGTCGGTGCATGTAATTGACCTGTCGTGAAATCTATGACTAATTGGCATCAACCGGACGTGAAGCCCGGGAGTCTTTCAGTAGCACGCAAGTGAGTCGGTAGACCGTCAACAATGCAGAACAAGTCCAACGGAGGTCGTATGGAATACGGCATGCATGGCTTGGCTGAACGGGTACGCCGCGAACTGGAAGCCAGCTATCACAAACACGGATGCGGTCCGGCGTTCTGGGATACCTACCAGCAGGTGCTGGATCGTCTGGTCCCGCAGGGGACCGAGCGCACCGAAGTCACCAACGAAATGGCGCTGATCATCGAGCAGCTGGGCATTGTCCGCCGTGCACAGCTGGTCCCGCCGCACGCCGACGGGCCGCGCTGATTCAGAGCAGGCGCCAGCCGCCGCAGGCAAGCAGCGCCAGCAGCAGAGACAGCAGGGCCAGGGTTCGCGGTCGCCACCAGCGCCGCGGCTGGCCGGTCATGACCTGCGGACTGCAGTAGCGCAGCAGCCCCCGGCCGAAACCGGCCCGGTGCTGGTGCTGTGCGCAGGCTTCCAGGCAGGCGCCGCAGGCCAGGCAATCGGCCTGCGGCCCCTGGCGGATGTCCAGCTGCATCGGGCAGGCGCTGACACACGCGGCGCAGTCGGTGCAGTCCCCCAGGCGGTCTGCGCTGAAGGTTGGCATCGGTCCTGCCAGCAGCGGATGCGCGGCGCGGAACACATAGTCCTGCGCGGTGGTCGGGTCGAGCAGGCCACGGCCGCGACCGAGCACGCCGCCCAGGCCGGATGGGCGCGGTCCGCGCGGCTCGCCGCGGCGCGCGTCATACAGGACACGCGGTGTATGCGGATCGGTCAGCAGTGGCTGCATGCGTGCGAACGGGCACAGCGAACGGCAGACCTGCTCGCGCAGGAAACCGGCATTGCCCCAGGTGGCAGCGGCGTAGAACAGTACCCAGAACGTTTCCCAGCCACTCCAGGCGGCGTGCGGCGCGGCAGCCACCAGCCCGGCGATCGGGCTGAACAGGCCGACAAAGGTGATTCCGGTCCACAGCGACAGCAGGCCCCATGCAAGCTGCGTGGCCGGCCGCGCCAGTGCCGGCGGCAGTGCCCGGGACACGGTGTGGCCGATCCAGTCGAAGGCACCTCTCCACAGCGTCTGGGGGCAGGCATGGCCGCACCAGATGCGTCCGGCCAGATGAGTGAGCAGTGCAAGGCTCACCGCCAGCACTGCCAACAGGCCAATCAGCACTCCCACATCACCCGGCCACAGCGTCCAGCCGAACAGGTCGAAGCGCCGGGCATTGATGTCCAGCAGCACGGCCTGATGACCGTCCCAGCGCAACCAGGGCAGCGCATAGAACAGTGCCAGCAGGCCTGCGCTGAGGATGCCGCGCCAGTGCCGCGGGCGCGGCGTCGTGGGGCAGGGCGTACTCATCCCAGTGGCAGCTCGTCGTCGTCGTCGCTCGGCATCGGCCGTTGCAGGTACCAGGTAACCGCGCTGGACAGCGCCGTCACCGTCCAGAACATGAAAAAGCCTGCGGTATAGCCCAGCTCGCGGCTGATGGTGGTTCCCGGGAAGCTGATGGCCTGCAGGCGCAACGGATCGACGAAGGCGAAGAACACCATGCTGGCCACGCCAGCGGCGATGAAGCTGGGCCAGAGGATGGCGCCCCAATGCTGGATCAGCTGCTGGCGGCGGCTGAGGGAGGGTCTGTTCATGCTGTCCCGGATTGATAAGTGGGCGGCGCGTATACTCCGCCTGGTCCGGCGCAGCATCCGCAGGGCATGCTTCCTGCAAGCGTGCCAGCCTAGGGGCAGCGAACTGCGCCGACATTGATCTGGATCAACGGCGGTGCCGGCCGGCTGCGGCACACTGCCGGCACGCTTTGGGTACCCGATGAACGCCACGCCTCCGCCTGTCCTCCCCGTTGCCTCGCCCCAGTTGTGTACCGAGCAGGACGTGACCCGCCTGGTCCACGACTTCTATGCGCGCGTGCGCGAAGAAGAGCGGTTGGGGCCGGTGTTCGAAGCGCATGTCCACGACTGGCCGGAGCACCTGGCGCAGCTGGTCGACTTCTGGTCGGCGATGCTGCGCGCTACCCGCCGCTTCAAGGGCTCGCCGATGTCCAAGCACATGGCCATCGAGCTGGACAAGGACCTGTTCGACCGCTGGCTGGTGCTGTTCCGCATCACCACCGCCGAATGCAACAACCCGCCGATGCAGGCGCTGGCCAACGACGTGGCCGCACGCATCGGTGACACCTTCTGGAAGCGCTACCAGATGCTGCGCTGGCCGCAGGTCGGCCTGCCGGTGCTGGGCAGCCCTGCCAAGGATTGATCTGGGTCAAGGCGGTCACGGCCGCCCGGCGCGATGCTGGCGCCATGGACACGTTCTCTCCCGCTGCCGGCGGCCTGGCCTGGACCTTCGACCCCGACCTGTTGCGCCGCCACGATCGGCCCGGGCCGCGCTACACCTCGTACCCGACCGCGCCGCATTTCCACGACGGCTTCGACGCGCCGGCACTGCGCCAGGCGATCGCCGACAGCAACCAGCTGGCCCGCGCGCTGTCGCTGTACGTGCACGTGCCATTCTGTTCCAGCCCCTGCTTCTACTGCGGCTGCAACCGGGTGATCACCCGCGATCGCGGCCGTAGCCACAGCTACGTCTCGCGCGTGCTGGCCGAGGCCGACCTGCTGGCGCCGCAGTTCGAGGACGGCCGTGAGGTCATCCAGCTGCATCTGGGCGGTGGCACGCCGAACTTCCTCGATGCAGAGGCGATGACCACCCTGGTGGAAGGCCTGCGCCGCCGCTTCGATTTCAGCGATTCGCCACAGCGTGATTTCTCGATCGAACTGGACCCGCGCTTCATCGATTCCCACGACGTCGCCATGCTGGCGCGGCTGGGTTTCAACCGCGCCAGCCTGGGTGTGCAGGACTTTGATCCGCACGTACAGGAGTCGATCAACCGCATACAGGGCGTGCAGCAGACGCTGGATATCCTGCAGGCCTGCCGCGACAGTGGCATGCGCTCGGTCAACGTCGACCTGATCTATGGCCTTCCCGGGCAGAGCCTGGAGGGGTTCGGCCGTACCCTTGAGCGGGTGCTGGCGCTGCGCCCGGATCGCCTGGCGGTGTATGGCTACGCACACCTGCCGCACCTGTTCCGCGCACAGAAGCAGATCGACGAACGCCGCTTGCCGTCGCCGGAGGACAAGCTGGCGCTGCTGGGCCTTGCAGTGGAGAAGCTCTCCGCCGCCGGCTACCAGTACATCGGCATGGATCACTTCGCGTTGCCGGAAGAGGATCTGTCACGCGCGCAGCGCGCCGGCCAGCTGCATCGAAATTTCATGGGGTACACCACCCACGCCGATACCGATCTGCTCGGCCTGGGCGTGAGTGCGATCAGCCACATTGGTGCCACCTACAGCCAGAATCCGCGCGACCTGCCCTCGTGGGAGGACGCCGTGGACCAGGGCCAGCTGCCGGTCTGGCGCGGCGTGGCATTGAGCGCCGACGACCAGCTGCGCGCGGAACTGATCCAGCAGCTGATGTGCCAGGGCCAGGTGGATGGCGCTGTGCTGGGCCAGCGCCACGGCGTGGATTTCGAGCGGTACTTCGCCGAAGACCTGCGGTCGGTGCAGCGGCTGCAGGAGGACGGCCTGGCGGAATACCGCGAGGGCGTGGTGCGTGCCAGCGAGCCGGGACGGCCGCTGCTGCGGCTGCTGGCGATGTGCTTCGATCCGTACCTGCGCGCGGCGCATGAGCAGCCGCGCTACTCGCGTGCGATCTGAACGCTCAGCGCTTCTTGCCGAAGCCGCGCTCCGGATGCCTGGTCGCCATGCCGCCGCTGGCGGTGGTACGCCAGTTGCCGCTCAGGTCCTGCACGCTGGTCGAGTACGAACCATCGCTGTACTCGGTGCGCCACCTGCCGCTCAGGTCGCGTGTGCTGGTCGAGCGGGCACCGTTGCTGTACTGGGTGATGATCCTGCCGCTCAGATCGGTGGTGGTGTCGGAGTAGCTGCCGTCGCTGTAGGTGGTGCGCTTGCGTCCGCTGAGATCGGTCGTGGTGACCGAGCGGCTGCCGTTGCTGTGCTCGGCGATCACGCGTTTGGACAGATCACGTGTGATGCGGGTGGACGAACCATCGCTGTGGCGGATGTCCATGCTGCCATCGCGATTGCGACGGGTATCGGAGTGCGACTGAGCCAACGCTGGAAGACTGGCGGTGCAGAGCAGGGCAAGCATCAGGGTAGACAGCTTCATGTGCGGGTTCCTTGTGCAGTGCCCCGAAGGGCGCACGCCATCCTGCGCTGCGATGTTGGTGCCCGGAGCCGGAATCGAACCGGCATGGGGTTGCCCCCGGCGGATTTTAAGTCCGATGCGTCTACCAGTTTCGCCATCCGGGCCTGCAGCGCGGCGCCGATTGTAGCCCACCCACAGCGCTGTGGCCTGATCCTCCAGAGGGAGCGGCGTGCTTAACTGTCGTTCCTATTCATGTCATAGTCCCAGCCATCGTTCCCAGGGGGGGAGCCACCTGATGTCGCTACACGCGATTGCCTATGCCAGTGAGGCCCGTGCCGATCTGCAGACAACCGATCTTGATCGCCTGTTGGCCGATGCCACGGCATTCAATCGCGTAGCGGGTGTCACCGGTGTCCTGATGTTCGATGGGACGCGTTTCCTGCAGTATCTGGAAGGCCCGGAAGATGGCATCGATTCGGTGTTCCAGCGCATCGTCAATGCGCGCAGCCATGGACAGGTGAAGATGCTGTGCCGCGCACCGGTGCTGCAGCGGGCGTTTCCGCGCTGGTCGATGGGTACCCGCAGGATCGAGGCGGACCTGCTGACACAGATTGTCGAGGCGGCATGGCCGGGCTTCCTGCTTGGCAGCGGCGGCTTCGAACGCCTGCTGCAGGCCTGGACCGGCGCAGACGGCGAGCTCGAGCCGGCGGCGGTCGCGCTGGGTTCCTGAGTCCGCCTTGGCGACGACGCGTCGGGGCCTTAGGCTGTAGCCTTTCTGGTGTGGGTTTCCCGGAGTGGTACAGCGAATGAGTGTGTGGGCCGAAGCCATGGCAGCGCGTGCGCGGTTGCACCCCCTGCAGGGAGTGCGCCGATGAGTGTGCCGGTTGCAGCAGCCGTGGCGCCACGTTTCGCGGTGATCGGCCTTGGGTACGTCGGCCTGCCGCTGGCGGTGGCCTTCGGCCGGCATTGGCCGACGCTGGGTTTCGATATCGATGCCGGCCGTCTGGCCGAGCTGCGCAGCGGCCAGGACCACACGCTGGAAGTGCAGGCCGACGAACTGGCCAGCGCGCATCAACTGCAGTACGGCAGCGATCCGGCCCTGCTTGATGCCTGCAATGTCTATATCGTTACGGTGCCGACCCCGATTGATGCCTACGAGCAGCCCGATCTGGAGCCGCTGCGTTCGGCCACCCGCCTGATCGCCAGCCATCTGCGCGAGGGCGATCTGGTGATCTACGAATCCACGGTGTATCCGGGCACCACGGAGGAAGTCTGCGTGCCGCTGCTGGAGCAGGGCTCGGGCCTGCGCTTCAACCAGGATTTCTTCTGCGGCTACAGCCCGGAACGGGTCAGCCCCGGTGATCGGCAGCGGCGCCTGTCCGACATCCGCAAGATCACCTCCGGTTCAACGCCAGAAGCCGCTGCGGTGATCGATGGCCTGTACCAGCGCATCATCGCGGCCGGTACGTTTCCGGCACCGTCGATGCGCGTGGCCGAAGCGGCCAAGGTGGTCGAGAACATCCAGCGCGACGTCAACATCGCACTGGTCAACGAGCTCGCGTTGATCTTCGATCGGCTCGGCATCGATACCCAGGATGTGCTCGATGCGGCGGGCAGCAAGTGGAACTTCCTGCCGTTCCGCCCCGGCCTGGTCGGTGGCCATTGCATCGGCGTGGACCCGTATTACCTGCTGCACAAATCCGAGAGCGTGGGCTACCACCCGGACCTGATCCATACCGCGCGGCAGGTCAACAACCGCGTCGGCGAGCACGTGGCGGCGCGGGTGCTGGCGATGCTGGCCGAGCGTGGCCGTGTGCCGGCACAGGCACGGATCCTGGTGCTGGGCGTGACCTTCAAGGAGGATTGCCCTGACCTGCGCAACAGCCGCGCGCTGGAGCTTGCGCAGCGCCTGCGTGACGCCGGTGCGCGGGTTGAAGTCAGTGACCCGTGGGTCGGCCCGGCGGTGCTGGCCGATGAGGGTGTGCACTGGCTGGCCGAACCGCTGGCGGGAAGCTATGACGCGGTGGTGCTGGCGGTGGCCCATGCCCGTTTCAAGGCGATGGATGAAGCCCAGATCCGGGGCCTGCTGGCCCCCGGGGGACTGGTCTACGACGTGAAGTCGGCCTGGCCGCGCAACGTGGTTGACGATCGCCTGTAAACCCGGCGGACGGGCAGCGCGGTAGACTCGGGGGCAGTTGCAACCGAGGAAAGCCATGCACCGGTATATCGTCTACCTGCTCGCCATCCTGATGTTCCCGATATGCCTGTGGCTGGCCACGATCTGGCCGGCCTGGTACTGGGGCGTCGGCCTGACTGCCGCGATGGTGGCGCTGGGGACCTGGGATCTGCTGCAGAAGCGCAGCACGCTGCGCCGCAACTATCCGGTGATGGCGCATTTCCGCTATGGCCTGGAGTCGATCGGCCCGGAGATCCGTCAGTACTTCGTGCAGAGCGACCTGGAAGACGTGCCGTTCTCGCGGCAACAGCGGGCGTTGATCTACCAGCGCGCCAAGAACGAGATGGACACGGTGCCGTTCGGTACCCTGCGCAGCACCTATGCGGTGGACTACGAGTGGATCAACCATTCGCTGGCACCCACCTCCATCGCCAAGCACGATTTCCGCGTGTTGATCGGCGCCAACTGCGCCAAGCCCTATTCGGCCAGCGTGTTCAACATCTCGGCGATGAGCTTCGGCTCGCTGTCGGCCAATGCGATCCGTGCGTTGAACGAAGGCGCGCGCCGCGGTGGCTTCTACCACGACACCGGCGAAGGCTCGATCTCGCCCTACCATCGCGAGATGGGCGGCGATCTGGTCTGGGAAATCGGCTCCGGCTATTTCGGTTGCCGTGATGAGAAGGGCGCCTTCAGCGAAGAGCGCTTCGTCGCCAATGCCACCCACGATCAGGTCAAGATGATCGAGATCAAGCTGTCGCAGGGTGCCAAGCCGGGCCACGGTGGCGTGCTGCCGGCACCGAAGGTGACCGCCGAGATCTCGGTGACCCGTGGCGTGCCGATGGGCGTGGACTGCGTGTCGCCTTCGCGTCACTCGGCGTTCTCGACGCCTGTCGAGCTGCTGCAGTTCGTCGCGCGGCTGCGCGAGTTGTCCGGTGGCAAACCGGTGGGTTTCAAGCTGGCCATCGGCCACCCCTGGGAATGGTTCGGTATCGCCAAGGCGATGCAGGAAACCGGTCTGCTTCCCGACTTCATCGTGGTCGACGGTGCCGAGGGCGGCACCGGTGCGGCGCCGGCCGAGTTCGTCGACCACGTCGGCGTGCCGATGCACGAAGCGCTGCTGCTGGTGCACAACACGCTGGTTGGCCTGGATCTGCGTGAGCGCATCCGCATCGGCGCGGCCGGCAAGATCATCAGTGCATTCGACATCGCGCGCACCATCGCACTGGGCGCCGACTGGTGCAATGCCGGGCGTGGCTTCATGTTCGCGCTGGGTTGCATCCAGTCGTTGAGCTGCCACACCGACAAGTGCCCGACCGGTATTGCCACCCAGAACCCGGCGCGCTGGAAGCATCTGGACGCACCAGACAAGGCCACGCGCGTGCACAGCTACCACGAGCACACACTGCATGCCTTGAAGGAACTGCTGTGCGCGGCCGGCCTGAACGATCCGGCCGAACTGGGGCCTGAGCACATCCTGCGTCGCGTTTCGCCGGTCGAGATCCGTTCGCTTGCCTCCTTGTACCGCTACCTGGAACCGGGCGAGCTGCTGCACAAGGTGCCCGACCACGCGGTGTTCCATGCGTTCTGGGCCGATGCGCGCAGCGACTCGTTCCAGCCGCCGCCGAAGATCCAGGCACTGCGCGCCAGCAAGTCGCGGTAGCTGCCGTTGTAGAGTCGAGCCATGCTCGACTGCACTTTGGTGAGAGATCCCGATGTCGGATGGAACCGCAGTCGAGCAAGCTCGACTCTACGAGGAGATGTCATGCAGTTCAGAACAGGCACGGCCGATGATGTAGCCACGCTGTGGGCGCTGCGCACGCGGTGCGTGCGCGAGACCTGCAGCAGCCATTACCCGCCGGAGGTGATCGCGCCCTGGTCGGCCTCGCCACCGCCGTCGCAGTACGCGCGGCTGCTGGGGCAGGGCGGTTGCGTGGTGGCCGAAGATGCGCAGGGCGCGCTGCTCGGCTTCGGCGTGTTCGATACCGATGCCAATGAAGTCGATGCGTTGTTCGTTGATCCGGACCGGGGCGGCAAGGGAATCGGCCAGGCCCTGATGCAGCGCCTGCTGGCGATGGCCGACCGTGAGCGTGACGTGGTGCTGTCGGCCTCGCTCAATGCCGTGCCGTTCTATCAACGGCAGGGCTTCATTACCGTGCGCGAGGAAGCCTACCCGCATCCCAGCGGCGTGGCGCTGGCCTCGGTGAGCATGCGCCGGCCATGGTGAGCGCCCGGCAATTGCAGAGTCGAGCCATGCTCGACTGCTTTATCGCCTGAATCAAATGCAGTCGAGCATGGCTCGGCTCTACAGTTCGGGCGTCACCGCCCGGCCAACCATCCGATCACACCTTCCGCCGCACGCAGGCCGCTGGCGTAACAGGCAGTAAGAAGATAGCCGCCGGTCGGGGCCTCCCAATCGAGCATCTCGCCGGCACAGAACGCGCCAGGCAAGGCCCGCAGCATCAGGCCATCATCCAGTGCATCCAGGCGTACGCCGCCGGCCGTGCTGATCACTTCGGCCATCGGTCGTGGCCGCAGCAGGCGCAGCGGCAGGCGCTTGAGCGTGGAGGCCACGGCAGGCAGATCGTTGCCGGCCTCCTTGCCGAGGATCTCGAACACCAGCGCCGCCTTCACCGCATCCAGGCCGGCCTGCCGGCGCAGGTGCTCGCCGAAGCTGCGGCCCTTGCGCGGGCGAGACAGGTCGGCCAGCAGCCGTGCCTCGTCGCGGCCCGGCGCAAGGTCCAGCCAGAGCATGGCGTGGCCATCGCGGTTGATGGTCTCGCGCAGGTCAGCCGCCAGCGCGTAGATCAGGCTGCCTTCGATACCGTACTCGCTGGCCACGCATTCGCCCTGCAGCGACTGCGGCTGTCCGGCCAGGTCGATCCAGTGCGCGACCACCGGCTTCAACGGTGCGCCGGCATTGCGCTGGGCGAAGAACGGGGTCCAGTCCACGTCGAAACCGCAATTGGCCGACTGCAGAGGCGCAATGTCCACGCCACGCGCCTGCAGAGGCGCGACCCAGGCGCCATCACTGCCCAGCTGCGGCCAGCTGCCGCCGCCCATTGCCAGTACGGTGGCATCGGCGTGTACATCGATCTCGCCTGCTTCGGTGGCGAAGCGCAGCGCGCCGTCGTCGTTCCAGCCGATCCAGCGATGGTTGGCATGCAGGCGTACGCCTTGTTCCTTCAGCCGGCGCACCCAGCCGCGCAGCAGTGGCGCGGCCTTGCGGTCGACCGGGAACACGCGGCCGGAGCTGCCCACGTAGGTCTCCACACCGAAACTGGCGGCCCACTCACGCAGCGCCTGCGCGTCGAAGCCGTCCAGCCACTGGCCGACGGCAGCCGCCTGCTCGCGGTAACGGCTGTCGAACAGCGGCCGCGGATCGGAATGGGTGAGGTTGAGCCCGCCCTTGCCGGCAATCAGGAACTTGCGGCCGGGCGAACCCTTGGCCTCGTACAGGTCGACGTCCAGCCCGGCCGCACGCAGGCGCTCGGCGGCGAACAGGCCGGCCGGGCCACCGCCGATCACGGCGACCCGACACTGCGCTGCGGTATTACGGTTTGACATCGAGCAGCTCGACGTCGAACACCAGCGACGAGCCGGCCGGAATCGGACCGACCCGGCGGTCGCCGTAGCCGTAGTCCGGGGGGATCATCAACGTGCGCTTGCCGCCGACCTTCATGCCGGCCACGCCTTCATCCCAGCCGCGGATGACCTGGCCGGCGCCGAGTGCGAAAGTGAACGGTTCGCCACGGCTGACCGAGCTGTCGAAGGTCTTGCCGTGCTTGGTCTCGGTGCGGTTGTCGTAGATCCAGCCAGTGTAGTGCACGGTGACCTTGCTGCCGGCGACAGCCTCGGCACCGGTGCCGGGCACGCTGTCGATGCGCTCGAAGGTGGTCAGGGTGCCGCCCGGCGGCGGGCCGGAGGGCCCGGTCGAGCAGCCAGCGGCGGCGAGGGACAGCAGCAGGGGAAGCAGCAGGCGGCGCATCGGGCGTCTCCGGAAGGGCGCAGGGCGAGGGCGGCAAGGGTAGCGCATCGGTGCCGGGTATCATGGGGGCATGGCAAAATTCCTGCTCAATCTGCGCAACGTCGGCGACGACGAATATGCCGATGTCTGCACCCTGCTGGATCAGCATGGCATCGCGTGGTATCGCACCGAACCCAGCCCCTGGGGCATCTCCAACGGCGGCCTGTGGCTGCGCGAGGATGCCGATCATCCGCGTGCGAAGGCGCTGATGGCCGAGTACCAGGCCGCGCGCGGCGAGCGCGTGCGTGCAGAACGCGAGCAGGCGCTGCGTGATGGCACGGCGGAGACCTTCGGCAGCCTGTTGCGGCGGCGCCCGGTGTTCGTGGTGCTGGTGCTGCTGGGGATGGCGGGCGCGGCGGCGCTGGTGCTGCTGCCGTTCATGCTGTTGCGGGGGTAAAGGGGGCTTCCGGCCGGGTTGCACCCGGCACCCGGTGCCCGGTATCCGGTAGTGCCGGCCGCTGGCCGGCAACAGCAAAAGCAAAAGCTGGATTCCGTGGGATGGTGCGGCGGTGTGGGCAGGCGGGGGACGGCAAAAACTGCTCCTGCGTGCCTCGTAGAGCGCCATCCATGGCGCTCTGCGCCCCCGCCTGCCCACACCGCCCCGCCCCTGACAGGTTCATGAGCTTTGTAGATCCACGCGGTGCGTGGATGAACGGGCAAGTCTGCTCCTGGGATGGTCTGGCGCTAAAATGGCGGGATGATCGCCAATACCGCCGCCTACCATTTCGCCGTCATCGACGCTCCCCAGGTCCTGTGCGACCAGCTGCTGGCGCGGGCCGAGGCGGCTGGGCTGCGGGGCACGATCCTGGTGGCGGGCGAGGGGCTGAACCTGTTCCTGGCCGGTGCGCCGAAGTCGGTCGAGGGCTTCTATGCGGCGCTGCACGCCGATGCGCGTTTTGCCGATATGCGGGTCAAGACCAGCCTCAGCGAGCACCAGCCATTTGCGCGGCTGAAGGCCAAGGTGAAGGACGAGATCATCAGCTTCCGCCGCGATGACGGCCAGCCGCTGGAGTACCCGCGCGCTCCGGCGGTCGATCCGGCCACGGTGCAGCGCTGGCTGCGGCAGGGCCACGATGACGTCGGCAAGCCGGTGGTGATGCTCGACACCCGCAACCTGCAGGAAGTGGAGTACGGCACCTTCAAGGATGCGCTGGTGCTGCCCATCCACAAGTTCACCGACCTGCCCGAGGCGCTGGCGCCGCACCGCGAGGCGTTGAAGGGCAGCACCGTGGTCAGCTTCTGCACCGGCGGTATCCGCTGCGAGAAGGCCGCACTGTGGATGGTCAACGACGGCATGGACAACGTGCTGCAGCTCGACGGCGGCATCCTCGGCTATTTCGAGGACGTCGGTGGCGAGGGCTACGAAGGCCGCTGTTTCGTGTTCGACGAGCGCGTGGCGCTGGATGCCGAGCTGAAGCCGATGGTCGACCAGCCACTGCCCGAGCCGCGCCCCAGCGCGTTCTGACTACACATTGGTAGAGCCGGCCGCTGGCCGGCTGCAAGGGCTGTCTGTCTGCCGGCCAGCGGCCGGCACTACCCGACACGCGTGGCGCCCCGGGCCATGTCCGGCGGGCTCTGAACCCATTCCGCAGGAATCAGCATCCCGCCACCGTCACTGGCCGCCGCGCCTGGCCGACCCCATGCATGGGAAATCCTGTGACGGAAAACCGCTGATGATCCCGTTGTCGATTCTCGACCTGGCCCCGGTCTGCGAGGGCAGTGACACCACCGCCGCCTTCGCCAACATGCTGGAACTGGCCCAGCACGCCGATGCGCTGGGCTACCGCCGCTACTGGCTGGCCGAACATCACAACATGCCCGGCATCGCCAGCGCGGCCACGGCCGTGCTGATCGGCCACGTCGCCGGTGGCACCAAGCGCATCCGCGTCGGTGCCGGCGGCATCATGCTGCCCAATCACGCGCCGCTGCAGGTGGCCGAACAGTTCGGCACGCTGGCCTCGCTGTATCCCGACCGCATCGACCTCGGCCTGGGTCGGGCGCCCGGCACCGACCAGCCCACCGCACGCGCCCTGCGCCGCTACTTCGACAGTGCCGACCAGTTCCCGCAGGACGTGCGCGAGCTGCTGCACTACTTCGAGCCGGTGCAACCCGGCCAGGCCGTGCAGGCGGTTCCCGGCGGCGGCCTGCGCGTACCGACCTGGATACTGGGTTCGAGCCTGTTCGGTGCGCGCATGGCCGCCTCGATGGGCCTGCCGTACGCGTTCGCCTCGCATTTCGCCCCTGACGTGATGGACGAAGCGCTGGCGGTCTATCGCCGCGAGTTCCGCCCCTCGGCCACGCTGAAGCAGCCGCACGCGATGCTGGCGCTGAACGTCGTTGCCAGCGACAGCGAAGCCGAGTCGCGCCGCCTGTTCACCAGCCAGCAGCAGAGTTTCGTCAACCTGCGGCGTGGTCGCCCCGGCAAGATCCCGGCACCGATCGATGACATCGAATCCTTCTGGGAGCCGCACGAAAAGCTCGGCGTTGAGCGCGCGCTGGCCTGCACCGTGCTGGGTGATCCGCAGCAGGTGGCCGAGGGCATCGCAGCGTTTGTCGAGCGCCACAGGCCCGACGAACTGATGCTCACCGCCAACCTGTATGACCACCGCGCACGCCTGCGTTCATTCGAACTGGCGATGCACGCCTGGCATGCCCGCCACGCGGGCTGAACACTTGCGTCACGGGCTGTTGCAGCCACACCGCGTCTGATGGGGGCTCATCCCAATGGAGCTCCCCCATGGCCGATTCCCGCGCCGAACACATCGCCCAGCTGGCCGAACTGATCAAGGACGTGGAGGTGGCGATGTTCACCACCACCGGGGTCGATGGCCGCCTCTACAGCCGGCCGCTGGCCACCCAGCAGGTCGCCTTCGAGGGTGCCCTGTGGTTCGTCATCACCGCCGACAGCCCGAAGGTGGCCGAGATCGCGCTCGATCCGCGGGTGAACGTGGCCTATGCCTCGCCTTCCAAAAACACATATGTGTCGGTGTCCGGCCGCGCTCGCGTGGTGGATGATCGCGCGAAGATCGAGGAACTGTGGTCGCCTGCAATGAAGCTGTTCTTCCCTGGCGGCAAGGAGGATCCCAACCTGCGCCTGATCCATGTGCGGGCCGATTCGGCCGAGTACTGGGATGGCCCGGGTACGCTGCTGGGCAAGGCGCTGACGTTCGTGTTGTCGGCGGTGCAGGACGAACCGGGACAGTTGGCCGACAACGGATTCATCGACCTGCGCTGATGACCGATGCCCGGTACCGGTAGTGCCGGCCGTTGGCCGGCAATCCAGCAAACGTGGCAGCCGGCCAGCGGCCGGCTCTACCGGGTTCCGGTTCAGAACCAGCGCTGGAACAGCTCCACCGTGTAGCCCACCAGTTGCCCGGAACTGAAACCAAAGAACGCGATGGCCGCCAGCGCGGCAATCCAGTTGAACAGCATCAGCGCGCCATCGCGTTCCAGCAATGCCAGCGCGAACAGCAGCAGCTGGAAGCCGAACAGGAAGTTGGTGAACGGGATCGGCAGCGAAAGCAGAACGCCCAGCAGCACCAGCAGCAGGCCGGTGAACGCGTGCGCCGGCAGCGGGGTCAGCAGCTGCGGCAAGCGCGGTTTCAGCATCTTGTCCAGGCGCCGCAGCGGGCGGTCGATGCGGTCGAGGAAGCGGTGCATGGTGCCGCGCTTCGGCCCGCGGCGGGCGATGAAGCCGGGCAGCCAGGGGCGGCGCAGGCAGCACAGCATCTGCAGGCCGATCAGGATCACCAGCGGGCCGCTGACCGCGCCGCCCATGCCCGGGATCGGGATGAACGACGGCAGGATCGCCACGAACAGGAATACGCCGAACGCGCTCTGTTGCAGGTTGCACAGGATCTGGCCGAGCGGCATGTGCTCGGCCGGGTCGCCGGAGGCGAACATTTCCAGCAGGGTGCGGATGCCCTCGTTGCGGTAGGCCGGGCGCTCGGCGCCCGGACCCTGGCCGGCCTCAGGCGGTAAGCTCATCGGCCTGCTCGTCGGACAGCGTGCGCAGCAGCAGTTTGTCCACCCGCGCACCGTCCAGGTCGACGACCTCGAAGCGCCAGCCGGCCCAGTCGAAGTATTCGCCGGCGTGTGGGATGCGGCCGAAGTAGTGGATGCACATGCCGGCCAGCGTGTAGTAGTCGCCGTCCTCGGCATCGGGCAGGTCGTTGCTGCCGATCAGCTCGCGCAGGTCCTCGATCGGCAGCGAGCCATCCACCAGCAGCGAGCCGTCCTCGCGGGTCACGACCAGCGCATCCTCGTCGGCGTTCTCCACCGCCTGCAGGCGACCGACCACGGCCCCCATCAGGTCGCTGATGGTCACCAGGCCCTGGATCTCGCCGTACTCGTCCACCACCAGCGCCATCGACTGCTGTTCCTCGCGGAAGATCTCCAGCAGCTTCATCGCATGGGTCGATTCGGAAACGTACAGCGGCTCGCGCAGGGTCTGGAACAGCGCGGTGTCGCCGCGCGCCATGCGCGTGGCCAGCGACTTCAGCTCAAGCACGCCGACCACGTCCATGTCGTTGTCGCGGTACACCGGGTACCGCGAGAACTCATGCTCGGCCATGATTTCCAGGTTGCGCTCCAGCCCGGCCTGGGTGTCGAGCCAGGCAATGCGGTTGCGCGGGGTCATCAGGCTGTCGGCGGTGCGGTCGCCCAGGCGCATGACACGGTTCATCATGTCGCGCTCGTGGGCATCGATCACGCCGGCCTCATGGCTTTCGGCCACCAGCATGCGGATCTCTTCTTCGGTCACCGAGGCGACTTCATCCTTGCCCAGGCCGAACAGCCGCAGCACCAGCTGGGTGGTCCTGGACAGCAGCCACACGAAGGGAAGGGCCAGTTTGGCCAGCCAGCTCATCGGCATCGCCACCAGGCCGGCAATGGCCTCCGAACGGGTCAGCGCTAGGCGCTTGGGAACCAGTTCGCCGAAGATCAGGGTGATGAAGGTGATCAGGCTGACCGCCAGCGCAGTGCCGACGTTGCCAGCGTAGGCAAAGCCCGGCATCAGGCCCTGGATCCAGCCGGCGAAGGCCTCGCCCAGCGCTTCACCGCCGAGGTAGCCGGTCAGCACGCCGATCACGGTGATGCCGATCTGCACGGTGGACAGGAAGCTCTCCGGCTTTTCCGACAGCTCCAGTGCCTTGGCGGCCCGCTTGGAGGTGGCGGCCATCTGCTTCAGGCGGCTCTTGCGCGAGGTCATGACCGACATCTCGGACATGGCGAAGAAGCCGTTCAGCAGAACAAGCGCGAAGACAATCAGGATCATTTCAAACACGGGCGTCGTCCCCGGTTGGTGGCAGGGAGGGCGGGTGCTTGCGATGGCGGCTGGCGCTCAGGAGCGGGGTCCGGCGCGGCGCTGGGGGATAAGGGTCGTCGTCCATAAGGTGCGCCCGAAGGCGCGCTGGCATCTTAGCAAAGGGGCGTGGCAGGGTGGCAACTGCCTGTTCAGGTTGGGCGGGCCAAGGCCCGGAAAGGGGGCAGGGATACCCGAGATGGTCATCTAGCCGTCATAATTCCATCTGGTGCCGTCCTTCCCGCGACGGCTGACAGGTTTCTCAATGTTCTCTCTGCAGACCATTTTCGGTTCCGGCAAACAGTTCTACACCCTGCTCGATGAGGCTGCCGTCGCGGCTTCCGACGCCGCCAAGGCGCTGCATTCCATGCTGCGCGAGGCCGACCGCCAGCCGGCGCTGGACGCTTTCAAGCTGGCCCGCCTGCGCGAACGCGCGGCCTCGGACAAGATCAGCCAGGCGCTGGTGGACAGCTTCATGACCCCGATCGAGCGCGAAGACATCGAAGCGCTGGGTTCGGCGCTGTACAAGATTCCCAAGCAGATCGAGAAGTTCGCCGATCGCTATTCGCTGGCCACGACCCACCTGGAGCACATCGACTTCGCGCCGCGCGCGGCGATGCTGGAGCAGGCTGCCAGTGTGGTGGTGGAGATGGTGGCGGACCTGCGCCACATGAACCTGGACCGGATGACCGCGCTCAACGAGAAGCTGCGCTCGCTGGAGAACGAGGCCGACCGGCTGATGCTCGAGCTGTACCGCGACATCTATTCCGGCCGCCTGGACAACCTGCAGATGTTCCTGCTGAAGGAATTCTTCGAGATCCTGGAAAAGGCCATCGACCGCTGCCGCGAGGCGGGTGTGGTGGCATACCAGATCGTGTTGAAGAACAGCTGACGGACGCCGCCGCATGTTGACCCTTGTCCTGGTGGTGATCCTGGCCGCGCTCGTCTTCGAGTTCATCAACGGCTTCCACGACACTGCCAACTCCATTGCCACCGTGGTGGCGACCAAGGTGCTCTCGCCCGGCTGGGCGGTGATGCTGGCCGCCTTCATGAACCTCATCGGTGCACTGACCGGTACCGCGGTGGCGCTGACCATTGCTTCGGGCCTGCTCAACACCAACGTGGTCGACGTCACCCCGCAGGTGATCCTGTGCGCCCTGCTGGGCGGCATCATCTGGAACCTGATCACCTGGTGGAAGGGACTGCCGTCCTCGTCCTCGCACGCGCTGATCGGCGGCCTCTGCGGCGCTGGCCTGGCCGCTGCGCACAACAACTGGGACGCGCTGATCTGGTCCGAGCGCCTGGGCAGCTGGGCGCAGAACAAGGGCCTGCTGTGGAAGGTCTTCGTGCCGATGATCACCTCGCCGATCGCCGGCTTCCTGCTTGGCATCGTGGTGATGGTGCTGCTGTGGGGGCTGATCGCCGGCCTGGCCAAGATCGGTGGTGCCATCGGCCGCCTGGCCCGTCCACGCATCGTCAACGCGTTCTTCGGCAAGGCACAGATTGCCTCGGCGGCCTACATGGGCTTTGCCCACGGCCACAACGACGCGCAGAAGACCATGGGCATCATCGCGATGACCCTGATCGGTGCCGAAGCGACCGGCGCACTGAACGACCTGCCGTCGTGGCTGGCCTTCATGCACCCGGACGCCCATGCCGGTGACGGCATCGCGATGTGGATCGTGCTGACCTGCGCCGTGGTGATGGCCGCCGGTACCGCTTCGGGCGGCTGGAAGATCATCAAGACCCTGGGCCACAAGATGGTCAAGCTGCATCCGATCCACGGCTTCGCCGCGGAAACCAGCTCGGCCACCATCCTGACCCTGGCCGCCCACTTCGGCATGCCGGTCTCGACCACCCACAGCATCTCCACCGCGATCATGGGCGTCGGCTTCGCCAAGAACCCGCGTTCGCTGAAGTTCGGCGTGATCGAGCGCATCGTCTGGGCCTGGATCCTGACCATCCCGGCCGCCGGTGGCTGTGCCTACCTGATCCTGAAGCTGTTCGAGCTGTTCGGCTGGACCTGAGGCCAGCAGCCCGATAAACGAAAAAGCCCGCCGGCATCCGGCGGGCTTTTTTCATGGGCGGAGAATTTTTCCGCTTCCATCGTGTCGACCAAGGTCGACACCCACCAGCAACAGACGATCAACCACCCACCGACAGCTGCAGCAATCTGTCAGCGGCGGGGTGGGGTGGGGTTGCAGGACCGTTGGCGCCATGGATGGCGCCATCGAGCCCCCATGGATGGGTTCACGGCGTGTCCTGCAACCCCACCCCACCTCGCCAATCCACGGAAACCCAGCTTTTGCCGTTGCCGTTGCCGTCAGCGGGTGCCGGGCCGCAGGCCCGGCCGGGAACTCCCTCAGTTACGCTGGAACAGCGCCTGCACATCCCTGCGGAACGCCGCCTGGCTGTCCGTCCGGCTGTAGAACATGTGCCCGCCCGGATAGCTGCGCACCTGCACGCGATCCGGGTTGCTGCCCATCGCCGGCATCTGGTCCACGGTCAGGATCGATCCCATGAACGGGCACGACAGGTCGTTCCAGCCATGCACGATCAGCACCTGCAGATGCGGATCGATCGCCACCGCCTGCCGCAGCTGGGTCACCGCACCCTGGCGCAGCTCGCCATTGCGGTCCCACAGCCGGTTCACGTCGTAGTTCAGAGCCTGGTAGCGCGCATCCACCTTCCAGCCGACCACGCGGGTCACGAAGTCGACCATCGCCGTGGTGGTTGGCGCGATGATGCTGTCCAGCAGCGGATCATTGGCGCGCTGCTCCGGATCGTTCGGGAACGGATCGAATGCGGTCACGTTGGAATCGTAGCGACTGCCGAGCGTGCCCTTGTCGCGGAACACTTCGCGCAGGTAGGCCTGGGTCTCCAGGCGGCCGCCGGCGCGACGCACGAACTGTGGGTCGAGCCCGGTCAGCTCGGTCACCCGGCGCAGCATCGCTTCGGTCGCCTGCGGATCGCTGCGGCCCTTCATCAATGCGGTCGCGTAGTCGCCACGCGTGTACTCGACCACTTGGCGCATCGCTGCATCGGTCAGCCTGCCCTGGCGTTCAAGGTGCGCGGCGGCAATCGACGGCAGCGTCTGCATCCAGGCCATCGGCGAGACATCGGCGTTGTCTTCCAGGGTCGGGCTCAGATAGGGCGAGACCAGCACCAGGCCGTTCATCGCCACGCCCAGCCGGGTCTGCAGGAAGTGGGTGATGCGCGGACCGCGATAACCGCCATAGCTCTCGCCGGTCAGGTACTTGCGTGAGGCCATGCGCTGGTTGCGCAGCAGCCAGTCGTAGATCGAGCGCGACAGGTACTCGATGTCGGCGCTGGGGTTGTACAGCGCTTTCTTGGCTTCGTCATCGCCGATGCGTGCACGGCTGAAGCCGGTGCCGACCGGATCGATGAACACCAGGTCGGTGAAGTCCAGCCAGGTACCCGGATTGTCATGCAGGGTAGCCGGCGCCGAGGCGCTGTCGCCCTCCGAACCGAAGGTCACCACCTTGGGCCCGATCGCGCCCATGTTGAGGTAGACCGACGACGCGCCGGGCCCGCCATTGAGCGCGAAGGTCACCGGCCGGTCCTTGCCCGGCATCGTGTAGGCGGTGAACACCACGTCGGCGATCACCTTGCCCTTGGCATCGCGCACCGGCAGGGTGCCGACGGTGGCGGTGTAGTCCAGGGTGCGGCCGGCCAGGTGCATGCTCTGGCGTGCCGACGCATCGGCCGGCAGGGCGGGCGCTTCGGTCTTGTCGTCTTTCGGATCGGGCTTGGCCTCGGCGTCGGGCGCGGCCAGCACGCTGGCCGGGGCGATGAGCAGGCCGACGCAGAGCGCGGCGATATGCAGCAGGGACTTCATGGCACCGTTTCGGCAGCGGAAGGGGGTTCCGATGCTAGGCCGGGGAGGGCCGCGCCGTATGTGTCCAAAGGCATGTCCGCAGGCTGCAGACTCCAGCAGCCAGATTGGGTCAAGCGGGCAGGGCGGCAGCCGCGTCGTCGTCGGCCAGCAGGCCATAGACGGCCGAGTCGGCCAGTTTGCCCTGGATGCGCCAGCGCTGCCGCAGCACGCCCTCGCGGTGGAAGCCCAGCCGCTCCAGCACGTGTGCCGAGGGCGCATTGCGCGGGTCTATCTCGGCTTCGACCCGATGCAGGCGCAGCGTGCGGAACAGATAGGCCAGCACCTGCTGCAGCGCCTCGTGCATGTAGCCCTGGCCCTGCTGGTCGGGCGCCAGCAGGTAACCGATCTCGGCGCGCGCGGCGTCACGGTCCACGGCGAACACCACGCAGATGCCGAGCAGCGGGCCGTCCATGGATTCGCGCACGGCCAGCTTCAATTGGGTGCCGATGGCATGGGCGGCAAGATCGTCATCGATCTGTTCGCGCGCCTCGGCCGGTCGTGTCCAGGCCGGGTGGTTCCACCAGCGCATCACGTCCGGGTCCGACTGCAGCACGAACAACGCGGCAGCGTCGTCGCGGCGGATCGGGCTCAGGACCAGTCGCGCGCTGTGCAGCGGCAGGCCGGGGAACAGCAGCGAGTGGCTGGCCAATACGGTGGTCCACGCGGATGGACGCGCATTATGGCGCCGCCGGGTTTGCCGATGGGGGCGGGATGAGTCCGGCCGCCAACCGGTAGTGCCTGCCTCCAACTGGTAGTGCCGGCCGCTGGCCGGCAACCTCGACTGCCGGCCAGCGGCCGGCACTACCAGAGGATGGCGTCAGACTTCCAGCGAAGCCAGGTCGCCCTTGGTCTCCAGCCAGCCCTTGCGGTCAGACGCGCGCTTCTTGGCCAGCAGCATGTCCATCAACGAGCGGGTCTGCTCGCCATCGTCCACGGTCAGCTGCACCAGGCGGCGCGTATCCGGGTGGATGGTGGATTCACGCAGCTGCGGCGGGTTCATCTCGCCCAGGCCCTTGAAGCGGGTCACGTTGATGGCGCCCTTGATCTTCTCGCGTTCGATCTTGTCCAGCATCGAGCGCTTTTCTTCCTCGTCCAGGGCGTAGAACACCTGCTTGCCCACGTCGATGCGGAACAGCGGCGGCATCGCCACGAATACGTGGCCGGCATCGACCAGCGCCGGGAAGTGCTTCAGGAACAGCGCGGTGAGCAGGGTGGCGATGTGCAGGCCGTCGGAGTCCGCGTCGGCCAGGATGATGACCTTGCCGTAGCGCAGCCCGCTGATGTCATCCTTGCCCGGGTCGCAACCGATGGCGATGGCCAGGTTGTGCACTTCTTCCGAGGCCAGCACGCTGTTGGAGGAAACTTCCCAGGTATTCAGGATCTTGCCGCGCAACGGCATGATCGCCTGGAAGTCCTTGTCGCGGGCCTGCTTCGCGCTACCGCCTGCCGAGTCACCTTCCACCAGGAACAGCTCGGTGCGCGACAGGTCCTGGCTGATGCAGTCGGCCAGCTTGCCGGGCAGCGCCGGGCCCTGGGTGACCTTCTTGCGGACGACCAGCTTCTCGGTCTTCAGGCGCGCGCTGGCGCGTTCGATGGCGATCTGCGCGATCTTCTCGCCCAGCTCCACGTTCTGGTTCAGCAGCAGGCTGAAGGCATCGTGGGCCGCGCCCTCGACGAAGCCGGCGGCCTGGCGCGAAGACAGGCGTTCCTTGGTCTGTCCGCTGAACTGCGGGTCGGTCATCTTCAGCGACAGCACGAACGACACGCGGTCCCACACGTCTTCCGGGGCCAGCTTGACGCCGCGCGGCAGCAGGTTGCGGAAGTCGCAGAACTCGCGCAGCGCCTCGGTCAGGCCGGTACGCAGGCCGTTGACGTGGGTGCCGTGCTGCGCGGTGGGAATCAGGTTGACGTAGCTTTCCTGTACCAGTTCACCTTCCGGCAGCCAGGCCACGGCCCAGTCCACCACCTCGGTGTCCTTCTTCAGGTTGCCGACGAACAGGTCGGCCGGCAGTGATTCGCGTTCGCCCAGTTCCAGTTTCAGGTAATCGCGCAGGCCGTCCTCGTAGTACCAGGTATCGACTTCACCGGTGGCTTCGTCGGTCAGCTTGACGGTCAGGCCGGGGCACAGCACCGCCTTGGCGCGCAGCAGGTGCTTGAGTGCGCGCACCGCGAACTTGGGCGTATCGAAGTACTTCGGGTCCGGCCAGAAGCGCACGCGGGTACCGGTGTTCTTCTTGCCGACGCTGCCGACCACTTCCAGCGGGGTGGCGCGGTCGCCATTGCGGAAGGTGATGCGGTGTTCGGCGCCTTCGCGCTTGATGTGCACTTCCACCAGGGTCGACAGCGCGTTGACCACGCTGACGCCGACGCCGTGTAGGCCGCCGGAGAAGGTGTAGTTGTTGTTGCTGAACTTGCCGCCCGCATGCAGGCGGGTGAGGATCAGTTCGACGCCCGGGATCTTCTCTTCCGGGTGGATGTCCACCGGCATGCCGCGGCCGTCATCGCTGACCTCCACGCTGCCGTCCTTGTACAGGGTGATCTCGATCGAGCGGGCGTGGCCGGCCAGGGCCTCGTCCACCGAGTTGTCGATCACTTCCTGCGCCAGGTGGTTCGGGCGCGCGGTGTCGGTATACATGCCAGGACGGCGCTTGACCGGGTCAAGGCCGGACAGGACTTCAATATCGGCGGCGTTATAGCGGGCGTTCATCTATCTTCAAAGCGCGGAGCGACGCGCAAGTGTGCGGTCTGGACGGCGATTTTGCACGCCTGCGGTTCAGCCTCGGCGCCGGGGAGGGGGTAAAATGGCAGCCGCTGGAATCTGAACGCCGGCGACCCCGGTTGGGTCGAAACGTCCAAGCCATACCGCGAGGAGGACCTCATGAAGAAGTTGCTGACCATTGCGATCCTGGCCGCTGCCGCCGTTGCAGTGCCGCTGGTGGTGGCGCAGAATGCCGGCCAGCCGGCGCCGCAGCAGGGTGACCAGGCCGACAAGGCGCAGGCCGAGGCAGATGCCAAGGCCAAGCGTCGCGCGCAGGCCACTGCCGAAATGAAGGCGCAGGGCCAGCCGGCCCCGCAGAAGGAAGAGGAAGAAGAGGCGAGGAAGAAGAAGTAATCCTTCCACCCTCCGAAGCCCTTGCCGCAAGGGATTCGCCCCCCGACGCCCCGCTCAGCGGGGCGTTTCTTTTGGGTGATGGCCGCAACTGCCTCTTGGGTTGGCGGCCATCAATCTGTAAACTACGGCTTTCCGGGAGTAAGTGCGTGTCCACCCTTTGCGAATGGGCTGGCGCGACCATGCGTGGTCGCCAGCAATGCGGGTCGCAGGTGACGGTCGATAGGGCCGGCACGGCCGCCCCGACCTCGCACGGTGGTCCCCGTCCGGCGCCTGCCGCCGCACGGTTCCGCACCTCCCTCGCTGCCCCAGCGAACCGGAAAACCCCCTTCAGGCTCCATGCCCGCCCCCAGGGCGCGCGTGGTGCTGCCGTTTTCCATTTCCAGACAGGATGCTTGCAGCCATGACTCCCTTGATTTTCGTAACCGGCGGCGTGGTGTCCTCGCTCGGCAAAGGCATTGCCGCGGCGTCACTGGCCGCCATTCTCGAAGCCCGTGGCCTGAAGGTCACGATGATGAAGCTCGACCCGTACATCAACGTGGACCCGGGCACCATGAGCCCGTTCCAGCACGGTGAGGTGTACGTCACCGACGACGGCGCCGAGACCGACCTCGACCTGGGCCACTACGAACGCTTCGTGCGCACCCGCCTGAGCCGCAAGAACTCGGTCACCACCGGCCGCATCTACGAGAACGTGATCCGCAAGGAGCGCCGCGGCGACTACCTGGGCGCCACCGTACAGGTCATTCCGCACATCACCGACGAGATCCGCCGCTGCATCGACGAAGCCACCGAAGGCTATGACGTGGCGCTGGTCGAGATCGGCGGCACCGTGGGCGACATCGAATCGCTGCCGTTCCTGGAGGCGATCCGCCAGGTGCGCACCGAGCGCGGCCCGGAGAAGGCGCTGTTCATGCACCTCACCCTGGTGCCGTACATCGGCGCCGCCGGCGAGCTGAAGACCAAGCCGACCCAGCACTCGGTGAAGGAACTGCGCTCGATCGGCATCCAGCCGGACGTGCTGCTGTGCCGTTCCGAGCAGGCTGTGCCGGATTCGGAGCGCCGCAAGATCGCGCAGTTCACCAACGTCTCCGAACGCGCCGTCATCAGCGTGCCTGACGTGGACGTGCTGTACCGCATTCCGTCCGGCCTGCACGCGCAGGGCCTGGACGAGATCGTGGTCAACCAGCTGAAGCTGGCCGACAAGGCCGGTCCGGTCGACCTGTCGATGTGGGAGGACGCGGTCGACGCGACCCTGCACCCGCTGGACGAAGTGACCATCGCCGTGGTCGGCAAGTATGTCGACCACCAGGATGCCTACAAGTCGGTGGGCGAAGCGCTCAAGCACGGTGGCCTGCGCCAGCGCACCAAGGTCAATCTGAAGTGGCTGGAAGCCCAGGACCTGGAAGGCACCGACATGGCTGCACTGGCCGATGTCGACGGCATCCTGGTGCCGGGTGGCTTCGGCGACCGTGGTTTTGAAGGCAAGGTGCTGACCTCGAAGTTCGCGCGCGAGCAGCAGGTGCCGTACTTCGGCATCTGCTACGGCATGCAGGCGGCGGTGGTTGATTACGCCCGCAACGTGGTCGGCCTGGAAGGCGCCAACAGCACCGAGAACGATCGCCAGTCGCCGAACCCGGTGATCGGCCTGATCACCGAATGGCGCACCGCTACCGGCGATGTCGAGAAGCGTGACGACAAGAGCGACCTGGGCGGCACCATGCGCCTGGGCCTGCAGGAACAGCGCCTGAAGCCGGGCACGCTGGCCCGTGAGCTGTACGGCAAGGATGTGGTCGCCGAGCGCCATCGCCACCGTTACGAGTTCAACAACCGCTACCGCACCCAGCTGGAAGACGCGGGCCTGGTGATCGCCGGCAAGTCGATGGACGACACCCTGGTGGAAGTGGTCGAGCTGGCGCGCGATGTGCACCCGTGGTTCCTGGCCTGCCAGGCGCACCCGGAATTCCTGTCCACGCCGCGTGACGGCCACCCGCTGTTCATCGGTTTCATCCGTGCCGCGCGCGAGCGCAAGGCGGGCGGAAAGCTGCTTTCCGAAGTGCGCGCCTGACTTGTGAATGGGGGCTTCGGCCCCCATCCTGCATGCTTCAACCCCCAGCGCACCGGCATGACCGGTGCTGCGGACAACAAGGAAACGCCATGAAACTGTGTGGATTCGAGGTCGGGCTGGACCAGCCCCTGTTCCTGATCGCGGGCCCCTGCGTGATCGAGTCGATGCAGCTGCAGCTCGATACCGCCGGCAAGCTGAAGGAGATCACCGACCGCCTCGGCGTCAACTTCATCTTCAAGTCCAGCTTCGACAAGGCCAACCGCACTTCGGGCACCGCCTTCCGCGGCCCGGGAATGGAAGAGGGCCTGAAGGTGCTGGCCGAGGTCAAGAAGCAGATCGGCGTGCCGGTGCTGACCGACGTCCACGAATACACCCCGATGGACGAAGTGGCTTCGGTGGTGGACGTGCTGCAGACCCCGGCGTTCCTGGTCCGCCAGACCGACTTCATCCGCAAGGTGTGCTCGGCCGGCAAGCCGGTCAACATCAAGAAGGGCCAGTTCCTGGCGCCGTGGGACATGAAGCCGGTCGTGGAAAAGGCCAAGGCTACCGGCAACGAGCAGATCATGGTCTGCGAGCGCGGCGCCAGCTTCGGCTACAACAACCTGGTCAGCGACATGCGTTCGCTGGCGGTGATGCGCGACACCGGTTGCCCGGTGGTGTTCGATGCCACCCATTCGGTGCAGCTGCCCGGCGGCCAGGGCACCAGTTCGGGCGGCCAGCGCGAGCACGTGCCGGTGCTGGCCCGTGCCGCAGTAGCGGTGGGTATCTCCGGCCTGTTCGCCGAGACCCATCCGGATCCGTCCAAGGCCCTGTCCGATGGCCCCAATGCGTGGCCGCTGGATCAGATGGAAGCCCTGCTCGAGACCCTGATGGAGCTCGATGCGGTGACCAAGAAGCATGGCTTCTCGCGCTTCGCGTGAGTCGCGACCCGTGGGTGGCGCTGGACGCCCAGCGTCACCGTCGGCACTGGAAGCAATGGCCGTGGGGCTTGATCGCGCTCGGCCTGGCCGTGCTGTTCACGATGGGCATGTTCGGCCAGGTGCTGATCGGCGCCGCGTCGGTGCGGCCGCCCGGTGATGGCGGCAGCGCAATCAATCTGCGCGCATATTTCATGGCATTGCTGGCGGCAGAGCTGCTGGCTGCCGTGGGCTGCGCCGTGTCCGCCGTACTGGCCTGGCGGCTGAATCGCGGCAAGGTGGCGGCGGGCCTGGCGGTCATCCTGCTGTCGCTGTGGCTGGGCGCCCTGTTCTACGGTCTTCTTTGATGAATACGAGCGCGTCGGCCCGCGGTTGGCCCTGGGGCCTGATCGCGCTGGGGTTGTCCGTGCTCGCCTGGGCGTCCCTGCTGCTGGGTGTAATGGCCTTTGCGGCCAGTTTCGGCTCGCCGGGTGACGGCAACCACGGCATGCGGGCCATGCAGTACTGGATTCTGGCCGCTCTGGTCATGCTCGGCCTGTCGTTCGTCGGCAGTCTGGTGGCGATGGTGCTGGCCTGGCGACGGCAGCGTGGACCCATCTGGGCAGCCATTGCCGGTGCGCTGCTGGTGATGCTGCTGTCGCTGGTCCTGATCGTGATCGGGTCCAGCTGGGGCTGATGCCGATCAGGCCATTTGGCAAGTGGCGGGCAGCCGGGGATAATCACGCGGCATTCGTTTTGTCGCCCCCTCTCCATACAGGTAACCGGCCCGACCATGAGTACGATCCGCAGCATCCACGCCCGTGAAATCCTCGACAGCCGTGGCAATCCCACGCTGGAAGCCGAAGTCATCCTGGAGGACGGTTCGTTCGGTCGTGCCGCGGTTCCCTCCGGCGCCTCGACCGGCACCAAGGAAGCGGTCGAGCTGCGTGACGGCGACAAGACCCGTTACCTGGGCAAGGGCGTGCGCAAGGCCGTCGACAACGTCAACGGCGCCATTGCCAACGCGCTGAAGGGTTTTGAAGCCACCGACCAGGCCGGCCTCGACCGTCGCCTGATCGACCTCGACGGCACCGAGAACAAGGGTCGCCTGGGTGCGAACGCGCTGCTGGGTGTTTCGATGGCTGCCGCGCACGCTGCCGCCGCTTCGAACAAGCAGGCGCTGTGGCAGTACCTCGCCGCCAAGACCGGCGTGACCCCGTCGCTGCCGGTGCCGATGATGAACATCATCAACGGCGGCGCGCATGCCGACAACAACGTCGACTTCCAGGAATTCATGGTGCTGCCGGTGGGCTTCACCTCGTTCTCCGAAGCGCTGCGTGCCGGCACCGAGATCTTCCATTCGCTGAAGTCGGTGCTGAAGGGCCACGGCCTGAGCACGGCGGTCGGCGATGAAGGCGGCTTCGCACCGGACTTCCGCAGCAACGTCGAAGCGCTCGACACCATCCTCGAAGCGATCGGCAAGGCCGGCTATACCGCCGGTGAAGACGTGCTGCTGGGCCTGGACGTGGCCTCCAGCGAATTCTTCGAGAACGGCAAGTACAACATGGTTGGCGAGAACAAGCGACTGACCTCCGAGCAGTTCGTCGACTTCCTCGCCGACTGGGCCGCGCAGTACCCGATCATCACCATCGAAGATGGCCTGGCCGAAAACGACTGGGCCGGCTGGAAGCTGCTGACCGATCGCATCGGCAAGAAGGTGCAGCTGGTCGGTGACGACCTGTTCGTGACCAACCCGAAGATTTTCCAGGAAGGCATCGACTCAGGCACCGCCAACGCGATCCTGATCAAGGTCAACCAGATCGGCACCCTCAGCGAAACCCTGGAAGCGATCGCCATGGCCGACCGTGCCGGCTATGCCGCCGTGGTCTCGCACCGTTCGGGCGAAACCGAAGACACCACCATCGCCGACATCTCGGTTGCCACCACCGCAACCCAGATCAAGACCGGCTCGCTGTGCCGCAGCGATCGCGTGGCCAAGTACAACCAGCTGCTGCGCATCGAGGAAGCCCTTGGTGCCGGCGCGCGTTACGCCGGTCGTGACGCGTTCGTTTCGCTGAAGCGCTGAGCCGATGCGCGACTGGCGCTGGATGCTGCTGGTGCTGGCCCTGCTGCTGGGCTGGCTGCAGTACCGCTTCTGGTTCGGTCCGGGCAATTCGGGTGAAGTGATGATGCTCGAAGCGCAGGTCGCAAACCAGGAGCGGGACAATGAGGGCCTGCAGCAGCGCAACGATGCGCTTGCTGCCGAAGTGAAGGACCTCAAGGAAGGCCAGTCCGCCATTGAGGAACGCGCGCGTAGCGAGCTGGGCATGATCAAGCCCGGCGAGAAGTTCTACCGCGTGGTCGAAGATGCGCCGGTTGCACCGGCGCAGTCTGCGGCAGGTGCCAATGCCCAGGCCGCCGAACATCCGGCGGACGTGCCGTGAGCGCGGCGATCTGGGTGGTGGTTCCGGCCGCCGGCCGAGGCACCCGCTTTGGCGCGCCACTACCCAAGCAGTACCTGCAGGCGGGCGGGCAGATCCTGCTCGCCCACACCCTGGACGCGCTGCTGGCGCATCCGGCCGTGGCCGGGGCGATGGTGGTGGTCGGGCAGGACGATGCCGACTGGCCGGGCTGGACCGAGTGGGCGGGAAAGCCGGTGCTGACCTGCATCGGCGGCGCGACCCGTGCCGCTTCGGTGCTGGCCGGGTTGCAGGCGCTGCCGGAGTCGGTGCGCGCCGATGAGTTCGTGCTGGTCCACGACGCCGCGCGGCCGAACCTGTCGCTGGCCGATCTCGGTCGCCTGCTTGAGGTGGGCCGTGCCGATCCGGTCGGCGCGATCCTGGCCGCGCCGGTGCGCGACACGCTGAAGCGTGCGGGCGACGATGGTGGCATCGATGGCACCGAGCCGCGCGAACGGCTGTGGCGTGCGTTGACCCCGCAGCTGTTCCGTCGCCACCAGCTCAGCCGTGCGCTGTCCGAGGCTGCGGCCGCCGGTGTCGAGGTCACCGACGAGGCCATGGCGATGGAGCGCCAGGGCCAGCGCCCGCTGCTTGTGGAAGGCAGCGAGGACAACTTCAAGGTCACCACCCCGGCCGATCTGGACCGGTTCGAATTCGTACTTTCCCGCCGCGCCGGCTGATTGCCCGCGCGGCCCTGCTGCAAGGGTTGCATCCATGAGCACCGCACCGTTCCCGCCCGTCCGCATCGGCCAGGGCTACGACGTCCATGCCTTCGGTGAAGGCGATCACATCATGCTCGGCGGCGTGAACGTACCGCACAGCTGTGGCGTGCTCGCGCACAGCGACGGCGACGTGATCCTGCATGCCCTGTGCGATGCCATGCTCGGCGCGCTGGCGCTGGGTGACATCGGCCAGCACTTCCCCCCGAGTGATGATCGCTGGAAGGGCGCCGACAGCAGTGAGTTCGTGCGCCACTGCGACAGCCTGCTGCGCGAGCGCGGCTGGCGCGTCGGCAACACCGACATCACCGTGATCTGTGAGCGACCCAAGGTTGGACCGCATGCGCTGGCGATGCGCGAGCGCATCGGCGGGCTGCTGCAGCTGCCGCTGGACGCGGTCAGCGTCAAGGCCACCACCTCGGAAAAGCTCGGCTTCACCGGCCGCGGTGAGGGCATCGCTGCTCAGGCGGTGGTGCTGCTGGTGGCGGCATGATTCCGGTACCGCTGGCGTTCGGTGCGCCGCTGCTCACCGCACGCATCCGCACCACGCCGGACGATTTCCAGGTCGACGAACTGCCGGCCTTCGAGGCCACGGGTGAAGGCGAGCACCTGCTGCTGCACATCCGCAAGCGCGGTGCCAATACCGTGCACGTGGCCAAGCTGCTGGCGGCGTGGGCTGGCCTGCCGGAAATGGCGGTCAGCTATGCCGGCATGAAGGATCGCCACGCCGTCACCACCCAGCGCTTCAGCGTGCACCTGCCCAAACGCATCGCGCCGGATCTCGCCGCGCTGGCCAGTGATGAGATTGAAGTGCTCGACGCCACCTGGCACAACCGCAAGCTGCAGCGCGGCGCACTGGCCGGCAACCGCTTCAAGCTGGTGCTGCGCGACGTGAAGGGGGATCGTGCAGCGATCAGCGAACGCCTGCAGCAGATTGCCGAGCGCGGCCTGCCGAACTGGTTCGGTGAGCAGCGCTTCGGCCGCGACGGCGGCAACGTGCCTGCGGCCCTGGCGATGTTCGGTGGCCGTCGCATGCGCAAGGACCAGCGTTCGCTGCTGCTGTCGGCTGCCCGTTCCGCACTGTTCAACCGCGTGCTGGCCGCGCGCGTGGAGCAGGGCAGCTGGGACCAGCCGCTGGACGGCGAAGTGTGGATGCTGGACGGCAGCCGCAGCGTGTTCGGCCCCGAGCCCTATACCGATGTACTGGCCGAACGCCTGGCGCGCTTCGACATCCATCCCAGCGCACCGCTGTGGGGCGAGGGCGAGCTGCGCAGCACCGACGCTGCACGTGAGCTCGAATTGGCAGCGCTGGACGACGAGGAATCGAAAGCGCTGCGGGCCGGCCTGGAAGACGCACGCCTGAAGCAGGAGCGCCGAGCGCTGCGCCTGCGTCCGGCGCTGCTGCAGCACCAGTGGCTGGCCGATGACGTGCTGGAGCTGTCGTTCGCACTGCCGCCGGGCTGCTACGCCACCGCAGTGCTGCACGAACTCGGCCCGGTCGAAGACGCCTCGCAGGCCTGACCGAAAAAAGGGGACGGAGGGAATTAAGTCGTTTGTGCCTCAAACGACTTAATCCCCTCCGTCCCATTTTTCATCTGCGCGCCAGCAGCACCAGCACCGCGCCGGTACCGCCTTGCCCGGTCGGCGCCGAATGGAACGCCAGCACATCGTTGCGCAGGCGCAGATGGCGATCGACCAGGTTCTTCAGCACCGGCGCGCCGCCATCGGACTGCAGGCCCTTGCCGTGGATGATGCGCACGCAGCCATATTCGTGAGCATGCGCCTCCAGCAGGAACTGGCGCAGCAGCGACTCGGCCTGCGCGGCGGTGGCGCCATGCAGGTCCAGTTCGTCCTGCACCGAATACTGGCCACGCTTCAGCCGCTGGAACAAGCGCGGCGGCAGGTTGTCGCGCCGATAGCTGGCCACATCGCCGGCTTCCAGTGGCGAGCTGTCGCGCAGCAGCCGGGCGAATTCGCCAGCCGCTTCGGCCTCGTCACGTTCGGCCATGCGCGCGCGCGGCTTGGGCCGCGGCGCGGCCGGGGCCGGTTCGGCATCCTTGCGCAGCGGCGTCACTTCGCCGATGGCCGCACGGAACAGGGCGGCCGGATCTTCGTCTTCAGGGTGCGACATGCGCACAGGGTAAACCGCCGGCGCAGGTCTGCCTATGACGGTTCGATGTCGGCCCTGACTGCCGGCAGGGTAGGACCCGCGGCTCGCATGCGGCACAATAGACGATGCCCTTGCAGGGTCGACGGCTTCCGCAGGGGAGTACGGCGGTCCCGCCCACACTGCACGGTGACGGAATCGAATTCTTGGAAAATCAAGCGGTTAAATCGAAGATGCGAATCCTGGTCAGTAACGACGACGGCGTCGACGCCGCAGGCATCCGGATGCTGGCCTCGGTCCTGCGCGAGGCAGGCCACGAAGTCACGGTGGTCGCACCCGACCGCGATCGCTCCGGCGCCAGCAACTCGCTCACCCTGGACCTGCCGATCCGCCTCAAGCGCATCGACCATTACACCGTTTCGGTGGCCGGTACGCCGACCGACTGCGTGCACCTGGCGCTGACCGGCCTGCTGGAGTTCGAGCCCGACATTGTCGTGTCCGGCATCAACAACGCCGCCAACCTGGGCGATGACGTGATCTATTCCGGCACCGTCTCGGCGGCAATGGAAGGTCGCTTCCTCGGCCTGCCGGCAGTGGCGGTCTCGCTGGTCAGCCGCAACCACGATCCGAAGCACTTCGAGACCGCCGCGCGTGCCGCGGTGGAAATCGTCGCCCGGCTCAAGGCCGATCCGCTGCCGGCCGACACCATCCTCAACGTCAATGTGCCTGACCTGCCGTGGAACGAGGTCAAGGGCTTTGAAGTCACCCGGCTCGGCAACCGCCATCGCGCCGAAGGCTGCATCGCGCAGAAGGACCCGCGCGGCAACGAGGTGTACTGGATCGGCCCGGCTGGTCGCGAGCAGGACTCCGGCCCTGGCACCGACTTCCATGCGGTGCGCACCGGGCATATCTCGATCACCCCTATCCAGGTCGACCTGACCCGCTACCAGGCGCTGGAGAAGGTGGCCAGCTGGGTCGGCGGCCTCAGTGCCGCGCTGGACCGGCCGGCATGAGTCCGCGCCTGCGATTGCAGCCGGAAGCTGTCGGCATCGGCATGACCTCGCAGCGCGTGCGTGATCGCCTGGTCGATCGCCTGCGCGAGGCCGGCATCGTCGACGAGCCCACCTTGAATGCGATCCGGGTGGTGCCGCGCCATCTGTTCATCGACGAGGCGCTGGCCTCGCGCGCCTACGAAGACACCGCGCTGCCGATCGGCCACGGGCAGACCATTTCGCAGCCGTGGGTCGTGGCGCGGATGACCGAGGCGGTGCTGCAGGGTGCACCGAAGCGGGTGCTGGAGGTCGGTACGGGTTCCGGCTACCAGGCGGCCATCCTCGGCGCGCTGGGCCTGGAGGTCTACACCGTGGAGCGCATCGGAGACCTGCTGCGGCAGGCGCGCAAGCGCTTCCGGGCGCTGGGCATGAACATCCGCACCAAGCATGACGACGGCCGCGTCGGCTGGGCCGAGCACGGCCCGTTCGATGCCATCGTGGTCACTGCTGCGGCGCCGGCATTGGTTGACGCACTGGTCGAACAGCTGGCCGAGGGCGGCCGGTTGGTGGCACCGGTCGGCGGCCCCGGAGTGCAGTCGCTGGTACAGCTGGACCGCAAGGCTGACGGCAGCATCGAACAACGCGTGCTGGCGCCGGTCACCTTCGTGCCGCTGCTGTCTGGCATGCTCGACTAATCCACGGAGCAGGGTTGCATGAAGATTTTCGGGCCGCTGTACGAGCGGGCGATGAAGTGGGCGGCGCACGAACGCGCGCCGACCTACCTGACGGTGTTGAGTTTCTTCGAGGCGATCATCTTCCCGGTGATGCCGGAGGTGATGCTGGCGCCGATGTGCGTGGCCCAGCCCAAACGCGGCTGGTGGTTTGCCACCCTCAGCCTGGCCGGCTCGATGGTCGGCGCACTGATCGGCTATGCACTGGGCCATTTCGCCTTCGAGGCGATCAAGCCGCTGTTCGAGGCGATGGGCATGCTGCCAGCGATCGAGCAGGGCATCACCACCGTGCAGGCAAAGATGGCCGAATCGCCGTGGGCGGTGTTCACCTTCCTGGTGCTGGGCGGCTTCATGCCGATCCCGATGAAGGTCTTCACGTGGGCATCGGGTATCGTCGGCGTACCGATGCCGCAGTACCTGCTGAGCATGCTGATCGGTCGTGGCAAGCGCGTGTACGTGCTGGCCGCGGTCATCCGGATCGGTGGCGCGCGTGCCGAAGCGGCGCTGCGCCGCTGGATTGAACCGCTGGGCTGGATCGCCACCGCGTTGGTGGTGGTGCTGATCGCCTGGCTTGTATGGAGGTCGAAGTTCGCATGAGTCCTGATCGTCTGAGCAAGGGAGTGCGCATAGGCGCGCTGGCGTTGCTGGTTTCCACCCTGGCCGCCTGTGGCACCGCGACTGTGGTCCGCCCCGGTGGCGGCGGCAGCAGCGGGGGCGTGACCACGCCAAAGACCTCGGTGCCCAAGCCGGGGCAGACCGTGGTCGTGCGAAAGGGTGACACCATCTATGCGCTGGCCCGCATCCACGACATCACTCCGGCCGACCTGATCGCCTGGAACAGCCTGGACAACCCCTCGACGATCCATCCGGGCCAGGTGATCCGGCTGTATCCGGCTGGTGTCAGTGGCGGCCGCGCGCCGACCACGGTGGTCACCGCCCCGCGTTCCGGTGGCAGCAGTGCCGGCAGCACCGCGCCGACCACCGCACCGGCGGGTCCGGTGAAGAGCAACATCGCCTGGCGCTGGCCGGCCGATGGCGCGATCGTTGGCCGTTACGTGGCCGGCGACGCGACCAAGCAGGGCGTCGACATCGCCGGCACCAGCGGCCAACCGGTGAAGGCCACGGCCAATGGCGTGGTGGTGTATTCCGGCGCCGGCCTGGTCGGCTACGGCGAGCTGATCATCATCAAGCACAGCGACCAATGGCTGTCGGCCTATGGCCACAACCGCAAGCGCCTGGTGAATGAAGGCCAGAGCGTGAAGGCGGGTGAACAGATCGCCGAGATGGGCCGCACCGGCGCGAACCGCGACATGGTCCACTTCGAGATTCGCTACAACGGCAAGCCGGTCGACCCGCAGCAGTACCTGCCGGCGCGCTGATCGCCGTTGGATCGGGTAGCGCCGGGCAATGCCCGGCCTTCCTGACCTGTAGCGTCGAGCCATGCTCGACTCGGGTAGCGTAGAGATGCGGTCACTTGCGATCTTGTGTGTTGCAGGCTCGCCTTCACGACGGATGGAATACCCGGCATTCTTGAGTGGTCCCATTCGCCCCGGTGCCCCATGTTCCGCTTTGCTTCCGCTCTCGTGCTGCTCATCGTCGCGCCATTGGCGACCGCCGCCAGCGATCCGCGTGACGTGGTTACCCGTCTCTACGACGCCATCCAGGCACCGGAGTCGAACGAAACGGCCATTCCGCCGCTGCTGGGCGATGCCCTGCGTTCAGCGATTGATGCTCAGCGCGCTTACGAGCGGGCCTGCAGCGCGCTGGCCGCGCGCGACGAAAAGCCGCACATGCTCGACCAGAGCCCGTATCTGCTGGCACCGGATCGGCCGGAAACGATATCCGTAGGAATGCCCGCATCGAGCGGTGACGCCACCTGGATCCGCGTTGACATGGCCGTAGGCGACTATCGCTGGACCGACCGGGTCCTGCTGCAGCGGCAGGACCGCGACTGGAAGGTCATGGATATCCGCTGGGGGCAGGGTGGCAACCTGATTGGCCGGCTCAAGGAGTTCTCGGCCTTCCGCTGCACAGCTTCGGGCAGCTAGCGCCGGGGCGCACCCGGCGACTCGAACTCAGCCTTCCAGGATGAAGGCGGCGGCGACCTTGCGGCCTTCAGCGGCCAGGATGTTGAAGGTGCGTGCGGCGGCCGGATTGTTCATCACTTCCAGGCCAATGCCGCGCGACAGGCAGGCGGCCATCACCACGGCCGGCGGGAACACCTGGCGGTCGCCGGTGCCAAGCACGATCAGTGCCGGGTTCAGTGCCAGGATCGGCTCCAGGTCGGCCAGCTGCAGTTCGGCGGCCTGCTTCACCGGCCAGTGCTCGACCAGCTGGTCCGGGGTCAGGAAGAAGCTGCTGCCCAGCGCCTGGTCGTTGACCCGCGCCGAGCGGCCGTCGGCGGCGCGCAGGCTGTAGGCGTAATCAGGCGGTTCGTGGTTCAGCTGCATGGCAGTGGGCGATCAGCCGCGCGGCAGCACGATCTGGCGCTGTTCCTTGCTCGGGCGGTACAGCACGGCAACGTGGCCGATGCGCTGCACCAGCGCGCTTTCGGTGGCTGCGACAATCTCGCCGATCATCACGTCACGGGCGTCGCGGTCCTCGGCAGCGACCTTCACCTTGACCAGCTCATGGCGCTCCAGCACTTCGTTCAGCTCAGAGATGAAGGCCGGGGTCACGCCCTTGCCGCCGGTCTGCAGCAGGGCCTTCAGGTCGTGGGCTTGGCCGCGCAGGAAACGGGTCTGGGAGGCGGTCAGGGCGATGGACATGCAGGAAAAGACGGTTGAATGGGGCGATCAGGGTATCATGAGGACCCCATCAGCCCCTATTTTCAATGGCAACCCGCAGCAAAAGCAGCCAGCGCTGGCTCAAGGAACACTTCTCCGACCCCTTCGTGAAGAAGGCGCAGGCCGAAGGCATGCGCTCGCGCGCCGCCTACAAGCTCGAAGAACTGCTCGAACGTGACCGGTTGCTGAAGCCGCACATGGTCGTGGTCGACCTGGGGGCGGCCCCGGGGGGCTGGTCTCAGCAGGTCAGGAGACAGATCGGCGACACCGGCCGCGTGCTGGCGCTGGACATCCTGGACATGCCGCCGCTGGCCGGCGTGGAGTTCCTTCATGGTGACTTCAGGGAAGAAGCCGTCCTATCTCAGTTTGAAGCCATGCTCGGGGATCAGCCGGTAGACCTTGTGCTGTCGGACATGGCCCCCAATAAGAGTGGTGTGGGCGCGGTCGACCAGCCGCGGATGATGCACCTGGCGGAGCTGGCCCTGGATTTTGCCGACAACCACCTGAAGACCGGTGGGGCATTCCTGATCAAGCTGTTCCAGGGCGAAGGCTTTGACGACTATGTGCGCGAAATGCGCCGCAGGTACGACAAGGTCTCCATCCGCAAGCCGGAAGCCTCGCGCAAGCGCTCTCCCGAGGTGTATGCCTTGGGTCAGGGAAAACGCGCCCACATGAAGTAAGCTCGCAACGTACGCAAGTTCGACCCCAACGCAACGCCAGCACTAAGAGGAACACCGGAGCCAATGAGGATGAACGACTTGACCAAGAACCTCCTGCTATGGGTGGTCGTCGCCGTCGTGCTGATGGTGGTCTTCCAGAGCTTCTCGCCCAAGACCTCCGGGGCCGGGGCGCAGGGTGCGTCGTACTCGCAGTTCCTGGACCAGGTGGACAGCGGCAACGTGCAGAAGGTCGCCTTCGGCGGCGACATGCGCGGCGGCACCAGCCAGCTGACCTACACCACCCGCGGTGGGCAGTCGTCCACCATCACCGCACCGTTCGATCGTGACCTGATCAACGTGCTGCGCACCAAGAACGTGGAGATCGTGCAGGAAGAGCCGTCCAGCGGCATCTCCCTGGGCGCGATCCTGATGAATTTCCTGCCGGTCATCCTGATCATCGGCTTCTGGCTGTTCATCATGCGCCAGATGCAGGGCGGTGGCGGTGGTGCCAAGGGCGCGATGTCCTTCGGCAAGTCGCGCGCCAAGCTGCAGGGCGAAGACCAGATCAAGGTCACCTTCGCCGACGTCGCCGGCTGCGACGAGGCCAAGGAAGAAGTGGGCGAGCTGGTCGACTTCCTGCGCGACCCGTCCAAGTTCACCAAGCTGGGCGGCAAGATTCCGCGCGGCGTGCTGATGGTGGGCCCGCCCGGTACCGGCAAGACGCTGCTGGCCAAGGCCATCGCCGGCGAAGCCAAGGTGCCGTTCTTCTCGATCTCCGGTTCGGACTTTGTGGAAATGTTCGTCGGCGTCGGCGCCAGCCGCGTGCGCGACATGTTCGAGCAGGCCAAGAAGCACGCCCCGTGCATCATCTTCATCGACGAAATCGACGCCGTCGGTCGCCACCGTGGTGCCGGCCTGGGCGGCGGTCATGACGAGCGCGAGCAGACCCTGAACCAGCTGCTGGTCGAAATGGACGGCTTCGAGGGTGGCGAGGGCGTGATCGTGATCGCCGCGACCAACCGTCCGGACGTGCTGGACCCGGCGTTGCTGCGTCCGGGCCGTTTCGACCGCCAGGTCGTGGTGGGCCTGCCGGACGTGAAGGGCCGCGAGCACATCCTGAAGGTTCACATGCGCAAGCTGCCGCTGGCCGACGACGTCGAGCCGATGGTGATCGCGCGCGGTACCCCGGGCTTCTCCGGTGCCGATCTGGCCAACCTCTGCAACGAGGCGGCGCTGTTCGCCGCGCGTGGCAACGAGAAGGAAGTCCGCATGGACCACTTCGACCGTGCCCGCGACAAGATCCTGATGGGTGCCGAGCGCCGCTCGATGGCCATGAGCGAGGAGGAGAAGACCCTCACCGCCTACCACGAAGCGGGCCACGCCATCGTCGGCCGCCTGGTGCCCGAGCATGACCCGGTCTACAAGGTCACCATCATTCCGCGCGGTCGCGCGCTGGGCGTGACCATGTACCTGCCGGAGGGCGACAAGTACTCGATGAACCGCGTGGCGATCAAGTCGCAGCTGTGCTCGCTGTACGGTGGCCGCGTTGCCGAGGAACTGATCTTCGGTGCCGACAAGGTCACCACGGGCGCCTCCAACGATATCGAGCGCGCCACCAAGATGGCCCGCAACATGGTCACCAAGTGGGGCCTGTCCGACCAGCTCGGTCCGATCGCCTATGGCGAAGAGGACGACGAGGTGTTCCTGGGCCGCTCGGTCACCCAGCACAAGAGCGTGTCCAACGACACCGCGCGCCGCATCGACGAAGAAGTGCGCAACATCCTCGATGAGGCCTACGCACGCACCACCGAGCTGATGACGGCCAACCTGGACAAGCTGCACGCCATGTCGCAGCTGCTGCTGCAGTACGAGACCATCGACGCGCCGCAGATCGACGCCATCATGGAAGGCCGCGATCCGCCGCCGCCGGCCGGCTGGAACAAGTCGAACAAGGATGGTGGCAACGACAAGGGCGGCGACGCCCGTCCGCTGCCGCCGATCGCAGGCCCGGCCGAATCGCACTGACGGCCCGCTGCACGTGACACCAGACGAGGCCGGGGCAACCCGGCTTCGTCGTTTCCGGGCCATCGGCACCTTCCGAAGCACAGAACTGACGCTGGAGCCCGCATGTCCGCCCCGAAGCCCGAACCGATGTCCCACACCGTCGAGATGGTCATCGCCACCGTGGTGGGCGTGGGGGTAGGCCTGGGCGCCGACAACCTGCTGCTGGGCTGCGTGGTGGGCATCGCGGTTGGTATCGTGCTGAGCATCGCCAAGACCCTGTACGTGGACCGCAAGCGCCGCCGCCGTTGAGGGGGCGGCAGGGCTGCGCCCTGCACCCGTGGTAGTGCCGGCCGTTGGCCGGCAACCTCAGCGGCAACAGCAACAGCGGCATTCCGTGGGATGGCGGGGCGGTGTCGGAGTGCGGGGACGCCGTGAACCCGTCCATGGGGGCTTGGCAGCCGCATCCATGCGGCTGACACCCCGCAGTCCGGCACCGCCCCACCTCTGACCGATTCCGGTCGCTGTTGGTAGGTGTCGACCTTGGTCGACACGTAGATCCACGCCATGCGTGGATGACTTTCCATCTAAATCGAATATCTCGATATCTGTGAGATTTGAGCCGAGCATGGCTCGGCTCTACAGAAGCGCGGGCAGATCGCGGAAATCTGTCGAAGGCGGGGTGGGTCCGGTTGCGGGGGCGTGAGCCGCATGGATGCGGCGACCGAGCTTACATGGACGTACTTGCAGCGGCCCCCGCAACCGGACCCACCCCGCCATTCCTCAGGAAACCCGCTTCTGCTCTTGCCGTTGAGGTTGCCGGCCAGCGGCCGGCACTACCAGGGGTGCAGGGCGCAGCCCTGCCAAACACCCCCCTCATGCTGCGGCGCAGAATGCATTCGGCGGAATCGGCATGCTCTACTTGAATCGATCTAAATCCACGGTTCAACGGGTCGCGCGTCATTCCAGGGGAAGCTGTCTGCCGGTCAAAGGCGGAGCTCGGTGGAACGATGCCGGACGGCCCGCACCGTCTGCCTCCGTGTCATCGACTACAGGAACCCGACATGCGTCCAGTGCCGTCCGCTCCCGCCGTCCCATCGTCTTCGCGCCCGCTGGTGCGCCTGGCCTGCCTGCTCGCCCTGTCGGCCACGCCGATGCTGCTGCAGGCCGCGCCGGCGGCGCTGGAGCGTGAGGTCAATACCTTCATCGGCAGCAAGGACGACGGCAACACCTTCCCGGGCGCGTCCGCACCGTTCGGCCTGATTCAGGTCAGCCCGATCGGCAGTCATTATTCGGGCTGGCGCTATGACGATGACAAGATCCGCGGCTTCGGCCATTCGTTCATCTCCGGCGCCGGCTGCTGGGAACAGGGCGGCCAGGTGTCGGTGCTGCCGGTGACCGGCTCGATCGGCCCCGGTGGCGATTTCGATACCGCCAACCCCAAGCAGTTCGACCACAAGGCCTACGCCGCGTCCTATAGCCACGACGGCGAGGTCGGCCAGGCCGGCTACTACAAGGTGCGCCTGACCAGCTACGGCGGCATCGATGCCGAGACCACCGCACGTACCCGCGCCGCCGCCGAGCGCTATACCTTCAGCCAGCGCCAGGGCGACGGCCATGTGCTGGTCAATGTCGGCCAGGCCAACGAGCGCCATTCGGTGATCGGCAGCGTGGTTGATGTGGTGGGCGACCGCGTGGTCGAGGGCAAGCTGGTCACCAAGAGCTTCTGTGGTGGCCATCAGTACACCACATGGTTCCGCATCGAGTTCGATCGCCCGTTCAAGGCGCATGGCACCTGGGGCGAGGGCGGTGGCCTGCCGGGTGCGCGCCACAGCATGGAAGGCGAGCAGAAGCCGAATGGTGCCTGGCTCAGCTTCGACCTGGCCAAGGGCCAGTCGGTGACCGCAGTCAGTGCGATCTCGCACGTGGACGCCGAGGGCGCGCGCATCAACCTGCGCGCCGACGGCATGCAGGGTGGGGCGCTGCTCGGTTTCGACCGCATGCGCGCGCTGTCGCAGCAGGCGTGGCGCGAGCAGCTGGGACGGGTGCGCGTGCAGGGCGGCAATGCTGACGACCGCGCGGTGTTCTACAGCGCGGTCTACCACGCGCTGCTGCAGCCGATGACCGGCAACGATGCCGACGGCCGCTACCGTGGCTATGACGATGGCATCCATCGCGCCGATGGCTGGACCTACTACGAGTACTTCTCGCTGTGGGATACCTACCGTGCGCAGAACCAGTGGCTGGCACTGACCCGCCCGGACGTGGCACGCGATATCGGCCGCACGCTGCTGGCGATCGATGAGCAGGGTGGCTGGCTGCCGCGCTGGGGCTATGCCAACTTCGAGACCAACATCATGACCGGCGATCCGGTCACGCCGTTCATGGTCGACCTGTGGCGCTTCGGTGCGCTCAAGGGCCGTGAATCGCAGGCGTGGGATGCGCTGCGCCGCAATGCCTTCGGTACGCCGCCGTTGAACTCGCGCATGGCCGGCCGCTCCGGCAACCCGACCTACCTGGACAAGGGCTATGTGGTCTACGACCGTGCGTTCCCGTCCAAGGGAATGGACGTTGATCCGCATCACGGCGGTTCGGCAACGCTGGAGTACGCGCTGGCCGACTGTGCGCTTTCGCAGATGGCCGATGGCCTCGGCCATGCGCAGGACGCGGCGACGCTGCGCGAGCGCGGCCGCAACTGGCGCAAGGTGTGGGATCCGCAGGTGCGCGACGCCGAGACCGGCTTCACCGGTTTCCCGCGCCCGCGCACCGAGGATGGCCAGTGGTACACGCCGGCCGATGGCCACTACAGCCCGCGTTCGCACCACGGCTTCCATGAAGGTACGGCATGGCAGTACCAGTGGCTGGCGCAGCAGGACGTGCCGGGCCTGGTCGAAGCGATGGACGGCCGCGAGCAGGCCGGCCGCCGCCTCGACGCGTTCTTCGCGATGGATGCGCTGCAGGCCGACCCGCTCAACGCCGCCCGCAAGGCGTGGGTGGTCGGTCCGTACAGCTACTACAACCAGTTCCGCTACAACCCGAACAACGAGCCGGACCTGCACTCGCCGTGGCTGTACACGCTGATCGGCCAGCCGTGGAAGACCGCTGCGGTGGTGCGTGCCGCGCAGCAGTTGTTCACCAATGCGCCGAACGGCGTGACCGGCAACGATGACCTGGGCACGATGTCGGCCTGGTACCTGTTCAGTGCCATCGGCGTGTACCCGGCGGTGCCGGGTAGCGGCCAGTTCCTGCTGCACACCCCGCGCTTCAGCAAGGTGGAAGTGGACATGGGCAATGGCCGTACCCTGCGCATCGACGCGCCGGGTGCGGATGGCCGGCGCCTGCAGTACGTGCAGGGCGTGAAGGTCGATGGCCAGGCGCATGCGCCGGTATGGCTGGACTGGAACCGCCTGCAGCAGGGCCCGCGCCTGCAGTTCGCGCTGGATGCGAAGGCGCCGGAGCAGGGCTGGGGCACGGCGGTGAAGGACCTGCCGGTGTCCTGGTGCGCGGCACCGGGCAGCCAGCTGCGCTGAGCCGGACTGTGCCGTTCGCGGTGACCCAGCGAACGGCACGGCACGACACGGCCCTGATCCATTAGGCTTGAGCCTCCAGCGGAGTCCGGGAAGACGATGAACGACAACGGCAGCAGTTCCAGCAAGCGCGCCGGCAAGGCGGTGACGGTGACCGACATCGCGCGTGCCATCGGCGTGTCGCGGGCCACCGTGTCGTTGGTGCTGCGCGGCAGCCCGCTGGTCAACGTCGATACCCGGGCCAAGGTCGAGGCCGAACTGCGCCGCCAGCGCTATGTCTACAACCGCGCGGCGGCCAACCTGCGCCGTCGTACCTCGTCGAGCATCGCGCTGGTGATCAACGATCTGTCCAACCCGTTCTTCGCCGAATTCGCGTCCGGCGTGGACGAGGCGCTGGGTGGCCGCGGTTATGTGACCCTGCTCGGCAGTACCGGTGAATCGCCCGAGCGCCAGCAGGCGGTGCTGTCCACGTTGATGGAGCACACCCCGGCCGGCCTGATCCTGTCGCCGGCCGAAGGAAGTGATACCGCGCAGTTGCGCCAGGCATTGGGTGCCAACGCCAACGTGCTGCTGTTCAACCGCGAACTGGAAGGTGCCGACTGGGACTTCCTGACCCTGGACAACCAGCACGGTGCCTACCTGGCCACGCGCCACCTGATCGAGCGCGGCCATCGCCAGATCGCGTTCTTTGGTGGCCATGCCGCCTCCAGTTCATGCCATCAGCGCCGCGCCGGTTTCCAGCAGGCGCTGGCCGAGGCCGGTCTGTCGCTGCCGCCGGGCTGGATGATCGAGTCGGCACCGAACCGCCTGGAAGCCGCGGCGCGCACCGATGAGCTGTTTGCCGATGGCCATCGACCCAGTGCGGCGGTCTGCTACAACGACACCGTGGCGCTGGGCCTGATGCTGGGCCTGAACTCGCGCGGCATCCGCCCGGGTGGCGACTTCGCCGTTACCGGTTTCGATGATATTTCCGAGGCGTCGGTGGCGGTGCCGCCGTTGACCACGCTCACTGCCGATCCGCGCGAGCGGGGCCGGCAAGCTGCCGCTCTGCTGCTGCAACGGCTGGACGAACCGGACGCGCCGCCACGGCGCACGGTCGCGCCGGTGCAGCTGCGCATCCGCGAAAGCAGTGCCGCACGACCGAACTGATTCCTTCCATACACCCCTTCCACGCAACAACGACCTTCCGCGCATCGAGGCGCGTACCGCATGCCGATTTCCGCAACGCCCCGTCCATCGGGTTCTTCGGGCAACGCACCCGCCGTCACCAACGGCAAGGCGCTGGCCGTGGTCACCACGATCTTCTTCATGTGGGGCTTCCTGACCTGCCTCAATGACATCCTGATCCCGCACCTGAAGGCGGTGTTCGAGTTGAACTACGCCAAGGCGATGCTGGTGCAGTTCACCTTCTTCGGCACCTATTTCCTGATGTCGCTGCCGGCGGGCCGGTTGGTCGCCGCGCTGGGTTACAAGAAGGGCATCGTGGCCGGCCTGGTGATCGCCGGCATCGGTGCGCTGGGCTTCTGGCCGGCGGCCGAGCTGCGCGTGTATGGCGCCTTCCTCGGCGCGCTGTTCGTGCTGGCCAGCGGCATCACCGTGCTGCAGGTCGCTGCCAATCCTTACGTGGCGCTGCTGGGCCCGGAACAGACCAGCTCCAGCCGCCTGACCCTGGCGCAGGCGCTGAACTCGCTGGGCACGGCCATCGCGCCGATCTTCGGCGGCATGCTGATCCTGTCCAACACGGTGAAGAGTGCCGATGACATCGCGGCACTGCCGGCCGCCGAGCAGCTGGCCTACCGTGCCGCCGAGGCGCAGGCCGTGCAGGGCCCGTACGTGGGCCTGGCGGTGGCGCTGGTGCTGCTGGCGCTGTTCGTGTTCCTGTTCCGACTGCCGGCGTTGAGCGATGCCACCGAGCAGGCCGACCAGGGCCACCACCACAGCTACCTGGATGCGCTGCGCAAGCGCCACCTGTTGCTGGGCGTGCTGGGCATCTTCTTCTACGTGGGTGCCGAAGTGTCGATCGGCAGCTTCCTGGTCAACTACCTGTCGATGCCGAACATCGGCGGCTTCAGCGAGCAGCAGGCCACGCACTACGTGTCGGCCTACTGGACGATGGCGATGATCGGCCGCTTCGCCGGTTCGGCGCTGCTGGCGCGCTTCTCGCCCAGCCGCCTGCTGGCGATCTTCGCGCTGGTCAACGTGGGGCTGCTGGTCACGACCATGCTGAGCTCCGGCAGTGTCGCGCTGTATTCGGTGGTGGCGATCGGCCTGTTCAACTCGATCATGTTCCCGACCATCTTCGCGCTGAGCATCGAGCGCCTCGGCCCGCTGACCAACAAGGGCTCCAGCCTGCTGATCATGGCCATCGTCGGCGGTGCCGTGGTGCCGTACCTGCAGGGCGTGCTGGCCGACCACATCGGTGTGCAGGCCAGCTTCATCCTGCCGCTGCTGTGCTACGGCTACATCATTTTCTACGGACTGGTCGGCGCGCGTACGCCGGCCTCCGCAACGCAGGGAGGCTGAGTCCGGTATGGGTGCCATCGTTTGCTTCGGCGAAATTTTGATCGATCTACTAGCGCAGCCGCCGGCCTCGGCCGATACCCCGCGCGCGTTCCTGCAGTACGCCGGCGGTGCGCCGGCCAACGTCGCCGTGGCCGCCGCGCGGCTGGGTGCGAAGACGCAGTTCGTCGGCATGCTCGGCCGTGACATGTTCGGCGACTTCCTGGCCGACAGCCTGGTCGAGCACGGCGTGGGCACGGATTACATCGTGCGTACCGATGCGGCGAAGACCGCACTGGCCTTCGTTGCCCTCGACGCCAGCGGCGAGCGCAGCTTCAGTTTCTACCGCCCGCCGGCGGCCGACCTGCTGTTCCGTGACAGTGACTTCCAGGCGGAGTGCCTCGACAGCGCACAGTGCTTCCACGTCTGCTCCAACAGCCTGACCGAGCCGGCCATCGCCGAGGCGACCTTCGCCGGCATGGACCGGGCCCGTAAGGCCGGCGCGGTGGTCAGTCTCGATCTGAATCTGCGTCCGGCCCTGTGGCCTGCCGACGTCGATCCGACGCCGCGCCTGTGGCAGGCGCTGGAGCGCGCCGACCTGGTCAAGCTGTCGCGCGAGGAACTGGATTACCTGGCAGCTCCGCTGGGCGCCGATGGCGAGGCGGCGGTGCTGCGGCGCCTGCTGGCCGCGCAGGCACGCTGGGTCATCGTCACCGATGGTGCAGCCACGCTGCACTGGTACACCCGCGACAACCACGGCACGGTCACCAGCTTCCGCGTGGCCACCGTCGACACTACCGCGGCCGGTGATGCCTTCGTCGGTGGCGTGCTGGTCGGCCTGCTGGAGCGGGGTGGGGCGGGCGCAGGTTTCGCCGCCTTCTGCAAGGACCCGGAGGCGATCACCGCCACGCTGCGCTTCGGCGCTGCAGTCGGTGCGCTGGCGGTTACCCGCAAGGGCGCGTTCGCCGCGATGCCCTCGCTTGATGAAGTGCAGCAGCTGCTGCAGCCCCAGGACATTACCGCATGAGCACCTCGCCCGACTTCCGTTCACCCGCGTTCCTGCGTGCGCACATCGCCGACACGATGGCGTTCTACCACCCGCGCTGCATCGATCCGAACGGTGGCTTCTTCCACTACTTCCGTGACGACGGCAGCATCTACGATGCCAGCCATCGCCACCTGGTGAGCAGCACGCGCTTCGTCTTCAACTACGCGATGGCCTACCGCGAGTTCGGCAATGCCGAATATCGCGAGGCGGTCGAGCACGGCGTGCGCTACCTGCGTGAGGTGCACCGCAACCCGGCCACCGGCGGCTATGCCTGGACCCTGCGCGATGGCAAGGTCGAGGACGACATGAACCACTGCTATGGCGTGGCCTTCGTGCTGCTGGCCTACAGCTGCGCGCTGAAGGCCGGCATCGAGCAGGCCCGCGAGTGGATGGACGAGACCTGGCAGCTGCTGGAAGCGCGCTTCTGGGAGCCGCAGCACGGCCTGTACAAGGACGAGGCTGATGGCCATTGGAACTTCACCGGCTATCGCGGCCAGAACGCCAACATGCACATGTGCGAGGCGATGCTGGCCGCATTCGAGGCCAGTGGCGAACAGCGCTATGTCGAGCGCGCGCTGCTGCTGGCCGACAACATGACCCGCCGCCAGGCCGCCAAGGCCGGTGGGCTGGTCTGGGAACACTACGACGTGAACTGGGAGATCGACTGGGATTACAATCTGGACGACCCCAAGCACCTGTTCCGCCCGTGGGGCTTCCAGCCCGGCCACCAGACCGAGTGGGCCAAGCTGCTGCTGATCCTCGATCGCCACGTGCAGGCCGATTGGCTGGTTCCGACCGCGCAGCACCTGTTCGACGTGGCCGTGGCGCGCAGCTGGGACGACGCCCGCGGTGGCCTGTACTACGGCTTCGCACCGGAATCGCGCCGGCAGCCGGGCATGGACGGCGCACCGATCGGTGGCGACAGCTTCGTCTGCGATGACGACAAATACTTCTGGGTGCAGGCCGAGACCCTGGCCACCGCCGCACTGATGGCCAGGCGCACCGGCGATGACCGCTACTGGCAGTGGTACGACCGCCTCTGGGCGTATTCGTGGGAGCACTTCGTCGACCACCGGTACGGCGCCTGGTTCCGCATCCTCGATGCCGACAACCGCAAGTACAGCGACGAGAAGAGCCCGGCCGGCAAGGTGGATTACCACACCATGGGTGCCTGCTACGAAGTGTTGAACGTCGTGCGCTGAGGCGCGATGTATTGGAATCGGTAGCGCCGGGCCGCACCCGGCGGCAGAACAGGAGCATCACGTGCATCGCCTTTCCCTCGTTGTCCGTCTGCTCCTGCTGCTGATCGCAGCCTCCGTGTTTCCGGCAACTGCAGCCCCGCTGCAGGCGCAGTGGGAGTTCCGCATGCTGCCCGGCGACGCGCAGGGTGCGGCGCATCCGGGCCTGCAGCAGTGGCGCGCGGCAACGGTGCCGGGCAGCGTGCACACCGATCTGCTGGCCCATGCGTTGATCCGCGATCCCTACGTCGGTGCAGCCGAGGCCGAGCTGCAATGGATCGGCCTGGCCGACTGGGAATACCGCGCCCGTTTCGACGTGGATACCGCGACGCTTGCCAAGCCCAATGCCGAGCTGCGCTTCGATGGGCTCGATACCTATGCGGAGGTCCGCCTCAACGGCAAACCGCTGCTGCGTGCAGACAATGCACATCGTACCTGGCGCGCGCGCGTGGAGGGCCGGCTGCGGGCCAAGGGCAATGAGCTGCAGATCGTGTTCCGTTCGCCGATCCGCACGCTGCTGCCGGGCGTGCAGGCCATGCCGCACAAGATTGCTGGCAACTATCCGTCGCCCTATGGTGATGAGCCGAAGGAGGCGATGGTCGGCAACTTCGCGCGCAAGCCGGCCTACCACTTCGGCTGGGACTGGGGCCCGCGTTATGTCACCGCCGGGGTCTGGCGTGGCGTCGACCTGCAGGCCTGGGATGCGCACCGCCTGGCCGATCTGGCCGTGCGTACGGATGCACTGGACGCCCAGCAGGCGAAGCTGGCGGTGCTGCTGCAGGTGGAGCAGGGGGCGGTGTCGGGCTCGGCCGTGGTGCATGTGGAGGTGCGCGATCCGCAGGGCCGCAGCGTGGCCCAGGTGCAACGCACGGTGCCGCTGATGCCCGGCCAGAACACCGTTGAGCTGCCGGTTGAGCTGACCAAGCCGCAGCGCTGGTGGCCGGTGGGTCATGGTGCGCAGGACCGTTACACCGTGCAGGCACGCCTTGACGACGGCAGCACAGCGGAACTGGCGCGCGAGCAGCGCATCGGCCTGCGCACGGTCGAACTGCGCCGCGAGCAAGACGGCAAGGGCGGGCAGGGCTTCGCCTTCGTCATCAATGGCGTGCCGATATTCGCCAAGGGTGCCAACGTGATCCCGTTCGACGCGTTCCCTGCGCGCGTCGATGCGGCGCGACTGCGCCAGGTGCTGACGGCGGCCCGCGATGCCAACATGAACATGCTGCGCAACTGGGGCGGTGGCTATTACGAGGACGATGCGTTCTTCGACATCGCCGATGAGCTCGGCCTGCTGGTGTGGCAGGACTTCATGTTCGGCGGTGGCATGCAGCCGGGCTACGATCCGGCGTTCCGCACCAGCGTGGTGGCCGAAGCACGCGACAACGTGCGCCGCCTGCGGCATCACCCCAGCATCGTCCTGTGGTGTGGCAACAACGAAGAAGAGACCGCGTGGAAGGACTGGGGCCATGGCCGTGATTTGAAGGCGGCCGACCCGGCATTTGCGGCGAAGGTCTGGCAGGGCTATGTCGACCTGTTCGGCAACGACCTGCGCCAGGTGGTCGGCGAGGAAGGGCTGGGCGTACCGTACTGGTCCAGCTCGCCCAGCAATGACCTTGACGAGAAGGCCAACGACTCGACCCGTGGTGACAAGCACTACTGGCAGGTCTGGGGCAATCCGGCATTGCCGGTGCAGGCCTACCTGCGCGAGACCCCACGCTTCATGTCCGAGTACGGACTGCAGGCGTGGCCGTCGGTGGCGACCGTGGACCAGATCGCCACCCGCGCCGAGCAGCGCATCGACAGCCCGGTGATCCGCGCGCACCAGAAATTCATGGCCGGCGAGGGCAACAGCCGCCTGCTGCACTACATCGAGCTGGGCTACGGTACGCCGAAGGACTTCGAGGATTTCGTCTACCTGAGCCAGGTGATGCAGGCCGATGGCATTGCACTGGCGGCGTTGCATCATCGCGCCTCGCGGCCGTACACGATGGGTTCGCTGTACTGGCAACTCAACGATGTCTGGCCGGGGGCTTCGTGGTCCAGCGTGGACTACTTCGGCCGCTGGAAGGCGCTGCATTTCGCCGCGCGGCGATTCTTCGCGCCGGTCACCGTGGCCGCGCTGCGCGACGAGGGCCGTACGCGGGTGCGGCTGCTCAATGATGGCGCCGCGCTGGATGCGCGCTGGCGGCTGCGGGTGATGGACGTGGACGGCAAGGTGCTGCGCCGTCGCGAGCAGGCGGTGACGCTTGCCGCTGCCGGCGTCACCGACATCGGCACCTACAGCGATGCCGAGCTGCTGGCTGGCGCCGATTCGAAGCGGACGGTCGCGGTGTTCGAGCTGCTGCAGGACGGCAGGGTGAGTGCGCGGCAGGTGTTTGGTTTCGTCGAAGCCAAGGACCAGCAGTTACCGCGGCAGAAGCTGAAGGCCGCCCTGAGCATCGAGGGCGACCACTATCGGCTGCGGCTGGAAAGCGCGGCGTATGTGCGGGCGGCGTGGATCGACTTCGGTGCGCTGGACGTGCAGGTCGAAGACAACCTGCTGGACCTGTTGCCGGGGGAAACCCGCGATATCGCCGTACGCGGCCCAGTGGATCTGGCTGCCCTGCGCGAAGCGCTGAAGGTAAGGACCCTCAACGATCGTTGAGGGGCGCTCTGGCTCTGGTAGGTGCCAACCAAGGTTGGCATCCCCCGTTGATTACAGCTGGATCTGCTGGAAGTTCTCGACCCGCTCGTGGCCGTTGGCGGCCTGGCCGGTGCGCGGCAGCGGGTAGTCGTCAAGGCGGTCGATCAGGCGGGTCTGCAGGCCGGCTTCGCGGGCTGCGTCGAGTTCTTCGACCACGTCGGACAGGAACAGGATCTCACCCGCCGGCACGCCGATCGCCTGCACGATGTGGCGATAGCTGTCGGCCTCACGCTTGCCGCCCACTTCGGTGTCGAACCAGCCTGACACCAGCGGGCTGAGGTCACCGGCATCGCTGAAGCCGAAGAACAGTTTCTGCGCCGGTACCGAGCCGGAGGAGTACACGTACAGCGGCAGGCCGGAGGCGTGCCAGCCGTTCAGCACCGGCGCCACTTCCGGATAGAAGTGCGCGGTGTAGTCGCCGCGGCGGTAGCCTTCGTCCCAGATCATGCCCTGCAGCGCCTTCAGCGGGGTGTGCTTGCGGTCCTGGTCGATCCAGCCCTGCAGCGTCTCGGCCACCAGGCTGTCCTGGCAGGCGCCGCCGATCTCGCTGGCCACCGCATCCAGCCAGCGGCGGACCTCCGGCTGCTGGCCATGCTCGGCCACGAACGCGGGCAACGCCTTGCGGGCATAAGGGAACAGCACGTTCTTGACGAACGAGATGCTGCTGGTGGTGCCTTCGATGTCGGTCAGGATGACGCGGGGCTGCATGGATCAGGACGCCTGGGTGGGTACGTAACGGGGGAACTTCTGCGCGATGTCGGTGCCGGTGAAGTGACCGACCCAGCCATCCGGCTCGGTGAAGAAGCGGATCGCCACGAAGCTCGGCTCGTCGCCCATGTCGAACCAGTGGGTGGTGCCATCGGGCACGGCGATCAGGTCATCCTTCACACACTCGATCTCGTAGACCTTGTCACCCACGTGCAGGGTGAACAGGCCCGAGCCGGCCACGAAGAAGCGCACCTCGTCTTCCTTGTGGAAGTGTTCGTCGAGGAACTTCTTGCGCAGTTCCGCCCGGTTCGGGTTGTCCGGGGCGATCGAGGCCACGTCCACGCTCTTGAAGCCACGCTCGGCGACCAGGCGGTCGATGTCGGCGCGGTAGGCGGCGAACACTTCATCCTGGCTGGCACCCGGCGCGACCGGCGCGGTGGCCTGCCAGCGCTCGAAGGTGACACCGATCTTATGCAGTTCGGCAGCGATGATCGCGCCGTCCTGGGTGTCCAGCAGTGGCGATTCGGGGCGGGTGTCGTCGTAGATGCGCAGTCGGCTCATGGCGGCAGCTTGAACGTCTCGGGGGGAAGACAGGGTAGCAGGGTGGGGGCGCGGCGCAGATTCCTGATCGGCATCTGCACCTGCGCGCGGGTTCAGCCGCGCAGCTTGCGCAGTTCCAGCTCGCAGTGGAACAGGAACTCGAAGGCTTCCAGGTGGCGGCGCGCCTCGGCCATGTCGCGGCCCCAGGCGTACAGGCCGTGGCCGTCGATCAGGTAACCCCACAGGTTCTGCCGGTCCAGCAGGTCGTCGACCTGTTTCGAGAGCACATTCATGTCCTGGGTGTTGGCGAATACGGGCACGTCCACGGCCATTTCATGGGTGCTGTTTCCGGCGAAGGCCTTCAGCAGCTCGTAGCCTTCCAGGTGCACATGGCCCTGCGGCGCATACAGGCGCGAGGCGATGGTCTGCACCGGGGAATGGGTGTGCAGGACGCAGCCGATCTCAGGAAAGCG